>JANNQO010000111.1:0-32198 GCA_031400795.1 Rubrivivax sp.
TGTGCTGCGGCTACCCGCAGCGCGGCAGCGGGCAGTTCGACAAGGCCGAGAAGATCATCACCGACAACCGCGTGCTCTTCCACCGCGTCGCCAACACGCTGAACTACCTGGACATCAAGACCGTGGTGGTGAGCTGCGGCACCTGCTACGACCAGCTGCAGGGCTACCGCTTCGAGGAGATCTTCCCGGGCTGCCGCATCATCGACATCCACGAGTTCCTGCTCGAAAAGGGCATCACGCTGCAAGGGCAGGGCGGCTACCTGTACCACGACCCCTGCCACAGCCCGATGAAGCTGCAGGACCCGATGAAGACCGTGAAGGCGCTGGTCGGCCCGCATGTGATCAAGAGCGAGCGCTGCTGCGGCGAACGCGGCACGCTGGGGGTGACGCGACCGGACATCGCCACGCAGGTGCGGTTTCGGAAGGACGAAGAGCTGCGGCGCGACGAGGCGGCGCTGCGCGCGACGGGCGTGGTGGCCAAGGACGCCGACCTGAAGATCCTCACGTCGTGCCCGAGCTGCTTGCAGGGGCTCAAGCGCTACGAAGGCGACCTGCAGAACGGGCTGCTCGAGGCAGACTACATCGTCGTCGAGATGGCGAGGAAGCTGCTGGGCGAGGGCTGGCTCGAGGCGTACGTGGCGAAGGCGAATCGGGGTGGGATCGAGCGCGTGCTGGTGTAGGGCGGCTCGGCCCCATTTTGTCGGCGCATCCGCAGCTACCTGGGCCTGCTGGTGCAGGGCAAGTTCGACACCAACTATCTGGTGTGCGAGCTGGCGGCGTTGGCCATGAACATCCTGCGCCTGATGGGTCAGAACGCTTTGCACGGGCCCGATGCACCGGTCAGACACAACGCCAAGCGGCGACGCCTCAAGACGGTGATGCAGGAGTTGATCTATCGCGCCGGCCGACTCATCGAGCACGGCCGGCGCATCGTACTGGGACTGGGCGCCAATGATCGGGCGGCCACCGTGTTCATGCGCTCGTACGATACCCTGGCGCTCGCCAGGCGCTCCGCCCATTACGTCGACCGCATTCTCAAAGGCGCCAAGCCTGGTGAGCTGCCCATCGAACAGCCGACCACCTTTCGGTTCGTCATCAACATGAAAACCGCCAAGACACTGGGGATCGCGATTCCGCCATCGGTATTGATTCGCGCGACCGAGGTGATTGAGTGAACACACGCCGCCATTGGATCGCTGCTGCCGTGGCCTCGCCCGCTGCGGCCTTGACAGAAGCCCTCTGGGCGCAGGCCAAGCCGCCGGTGGTGATCGGATGGCTGATTCCCACCACCCGGGGTGAGGGGCTGGTCGTGCGCGCATTCCACGACAGCATGGCTGCGCTGGGCTGGAAGGCGGGCACGCAGTACGTGCTGGAAGAGCGTTATGCCCAGGGGCGCGCGGAGCGGCTGCCCGAACTGGCGCAGAAGATCGTCGCCACCAAGCCCGCGGTCATCGTCGTCATCACCTCCGCGGCTGCAAGAGCGGCCACTGCAGCGGCACCGGCAACCCCCATCGTCGTGGCGATCGGCGACCCGGTGTCGACGGGCCTGGTGACCAACCTGGCGCGGCCGGGCGGCATGATCACCGGGCTGAGCAACGTCTCGGCCGATCTGAATCTGAAGTGCATCGAGTTGCTGGCGCAGTCGGTGCCCAAGTTCAAACGTGTCGGGCTCTTGGCCGACTCGACCTTGGTTAACCGCGCCGCCATCGTCGACGGAGCGCGTCGCGCGGCTGAGCAGCTTCGGCTGGAGGCCGTCGTGGCCGAAGTGGCGCGGCCGGAGGACATCGAAGCTGCGGTGGCGCGCCTGGCCAAGGACAAGGTGCAGGGGTTGGTCTTGCTGGCATCGGTGTGGGTGGGCCAGTTCCAACCGGAGATCATCGGTCAGGCGATGGCGCGGGGCTTCCCGGTGATGGGCACGGCGTCGAGCATTCCGAGGCAAGGCGGGCTGTTCTGCTATGGCCCCAACTCCCTGGCGCTTATCCAGCGCTCAGCCAGCTACGTGGACCGCATCCTCAAAGGCGCCAAGCCCGGTGAGCTGCCCATCGAACTGCCGACCACCTTCGAGCTGATCCTCAACATGAAGACGGCCAGGCAGCTGGGTCTCGCGATCCCGCAGGCGGTGATGGCGCGGGCCACAGAGGTGATCGAATGATGCGCCGGCGCCACTGCATCGTGTTGGCCACCAGCGGCCTGCTGGCCCCGCTGCAGCGGGCTGGCGCACAAGGCGCCGAGCGCGTCTACCGCGTCGGCTGGTTGTGGGAAAGGGCAAGGCCGCCCGTGCCGGCCACATCCCTGCCCAGGGCGTTGCGCGAGCTGGGCTATATCGAAGGCCGCAACCTGATCCTCGAGCCACGCTGGGCGGACGGCGATCCCGGGCGGCTGCCCGCGCTGGCGCGCGAGCTGGTGGCGGCCGAGGTCGATCTCATCATTGCCGTGGGGACGGCGGCTGTGCGGGCCTGCAAGGACGCGACCACGACGCTTCCGATCATCCTGTTCGGCAACCTCGAGCCCGTCGCGCTGGGGCTCGTAGCCAGCCTGGCGCGGCCCGGGGCCAACGTCACCGGCGTGGTGTTCGCCCCTGACGGCACGCTGGCCGGCAAGCAACTGGAGCTGCTCAAGTCCGCCGTGCCGCGGGCGACGCGGGTGGCGTTCCTGGCGCCCGTTGCCGATAACCCGGCGAACCAACCGCAGGCACGGGAGGCACGCGCCGCGGCCGCGGTGCTGGGTATGGAACTGGTGGTCGTCGGCCTGCAGGGCGGTGACTACGCGCAGGCCTTTACGGCGATCATGGCCCAGCGCCCGCATGCCCTTTTTGTCGCCGCAAGCCCCCGGTTCGAGACCGAGCGCCGGCAGATCATCGAGCTGGCGGCCAAGCACCGGCTGCCCGCCATCTACGAGTGGCGCGTACATGTCGTGGACGGCGGGCTGATGACCTACAGCGCCAGCCTTTACGGCCTGAACCAGCGCCTGGCGTCGTACGTCGACCGCATCCTCAAAGGCGCCAAACCCGGCGACATGCCAATCGAGCGGCCTACGCGGTATGAGCTGGTCATCAACCTGAAGACGGCCAAGGCGCTGGGCCTGCGCCTTCCGCAAGAGCTGTTGCTGCGTGCCGACGAGGTGATTGAGTGAACAGACACCGCCGGCTGCTGCTGGCCATCGTGTTGTGGCTGCCATCGGCCGCCTGGCCTCAACAAGCGGCGCGGCTGCCGACGGTGGGCGTTCTATCGCCGGGCGCACCCGTGGCTTGCGAGTCGGGCCAGAGGGGCTTGCCGACGGCCTGCATCATGGTGGACGAACTGCGCGTGCTGGGCCACGTGGCGGGCCGCAACGTCACGCTCGAGTACCGCTTCGCCCACGGCGACTACACACGATTGCCCGCGCTGGCCGCCGAACTCGTCGCGCTGCGCCCGGATGTGCTGTACACGCACACGACCCCGGGCGCCAATGCGGCTGCGATGGCCACGGCCACGATCCCGATCGTCGTCGGCCCGGCGGGTGAGCCCGCATTGATCCGCCTGGCCGGCAACCTGGCGCGCCCGGTGGGCAACGTGACGGGGCAGACCTTGAGCGTGGGTGCGTCGAGCGAAGTGGGCCAGAAGTTGCTCCAGTTGTTGAAGGAACTGGCGCCGCGCACGGCGCGCGTGGCGGTGTTGTCCAACCCTGACAACTTGTCCTCGGGCGCCGAATTCGACCGGCTGGGTGGGGCGGCTGCCCAACTCGGCATCACGCTGCTCAAGGTCGAAGCACGCCACCTTGTCGACCTTGGGCAGGCTTTCGCGGCCATGACGGCCGGCCGTGCCGATGCGATCTACATGCACGACGACGCCGTCCTGGCCCGCAGTGAGATGCGCAAGTCGGTCATCGAATGGGGCTTGAGTCGGCGCATGCCAGTGGTCACGTCCAATTCCGCATTCGCCGCCGATGGTGCGCTGGTGACTTTGGGCGCCGACGTTACCGCCATCGCCCGCCGCGCCGCGTATTACGTGCACCGTATCCTGGGCGGCACCAAGCCGGGTGACTTGCCGGTCGAACGGCCGACGGTGTTCAAGCTCACGCTGAATCTCCAGGCCGCCAAGGCCTTGGGCATCGTGATTCCGGCGTCGATGCGGCTTCGTGCGAACGAGGTGATCGAATGAGTACACGCAGGAGATGGCTTGCGGCCGGAGTGGGTTCGTCCGCACTAGCCTGGATGGGCGCCCTGCGCGCGCAGGCCAGCCCGCCGGTGCTGATAGCGTGGTTGAGCATCAACACGCGCGACACCGGCCGCGGTGGGGTGAATGCGTTCAACGAAGGCATGGCAACGCTGGGCTGGAATCTTGGCACCCACTATGTGCTTGAAGAACGGCATGCAGACGGGCAGATGGATCGCCTGCCGGCGCTGGCGCAAGAGCTCGCGGCAAGGAAGCCCGCAGTCATCGTGGCAGAGCCGGTCCCATCGGCAAGGGCGGTGGCAGCTGCCGCGCCGACGACACCGATCGTTCTGGCCAATGGCGATCCGTTGGCGAATGGCCTGGTGACGAGCCTGGCGCGGCCGGGCGGCATGATCACAGGGCTCAGCAACGTCACCTCCGACCTGAATCAGAAGGTGGTCGAGTTGCTGATGGAGGCGCTGCCAAAACTGCAACGCGTCGGGTTTCTGGCCACCTCGACGGGGCCGCGTGGCGGCGCGCAAGTGGCCAATGCCCGCCAAGCGGCTGAGCGCTTTCGTGTCGAAGCCATCATCGGCGACGTGGCCCGGCCGGAGGACATCGAGCCGGCTCTTGTGCGCTTGGCGAAGGACAAAGCTCAGGCGCTGGTGATCTTGGCGGCCGCTTGGTTCTTCCCCCACTACCCGAAGATCCTGAGTCTCGCTGCGGTGCAACGCTGGCCCGTCGTCAGCACGGTCGCCGGGGGCGCGGGGCAAGGCGGCCTGATCAGCTATGGCCCCGATCGCGACGCGCTCATCCGGCGCTCGGCCTACTACGTCGACCGCATCCTCAAGGGTGTCAAGCCCGGTGACCTGCCCATCGAACAGCCGACCGTCTTCGATCTGGTGGTCAATCTGAAGACCGCCAAAGCATTGGGCATCACGATGCCGTGGTCGATCGTGGTGCGCGCCACCGAGGTGATCGAGTGAACACTCGCCGACATTGGATCGCTGCTGCCGTGGCCTCGCCCGCAGCGGCCTTGACGGAAGCCCTGTGGGCGCAGTCGAAGGCGCCGGTGGTGATCGGGGTGCTCAGCGCCAACTCCAAGGGCCGTGGCGGGGACCTGTTCAACGAAGGCATGGCAACCCTGGGCTGAAGCTCGGCACCCAGTACGTGGTGGAAGAGCCCTATGCCCAGGGGTTTGTCGAGCGCTTGCCGGCGCTGGCGACCGTGCGGGCTCACCACTTCGGGAGCCTCGCGTGCAAGCCATCGGCCGGCAGCCCCAGCGGGCCCCGGATGGCGCCCCTGTTCACTACGAGCGTCACCGCCCGGAACAGACCACGCTGTACCGCCTGGTGCAGCAGCACGCCGCGACCCTCTTCGCGCAGGCCGAGGCGGCTGCCCGACGCCGACCTGCCGGAATTCGTCAAGGACGAGTTCGACGCCTTCCTCGAATGCGGCGTCCTGGCCCACGGCTTCCTGAGATTGCGCTGCGGAGACTGCGGCCACGACAAGTTACGAAGGCGACCTGCAGAACGGGCTGCTCGAGGCAGACTACAGCGTCGTCGAGATGGCGCGCAAGCTGCTGTGAGAGCGGTGGCTCGAGGACTATGTGGCCAAGGCCAACCGCGGCGGGATCGAGCGCGTGCTGGTGTAGCGCATGCCCTACGAACTGGGGGTGGGTGATGCCGCGCCGCCGGTGCAGACTCCGTCTGGCGCTCGGCGGTGCCGGCCGATCCGGCGCGACAGGCCCTCGAAAGACCCGCCATGAAATCGACGCTCCCCTTGACCGCCGCGCTGTTCGTGTTGTCGGCTGCCGGCGCGGCCCAGGCGCAATCGCGCATCGTCATCGTGAACGGCGCGCTGATGGGGACGGCATCGCTGGCGCGCCTGGACCGCGCGGCGTGCACGCGCATCCCCGACGGCAGCTACTGGCTCAACACCACCACCGGCGCCTGGGGCTACGTCGGCAATGCGCAATTGCAAGGCGTGATCGGCGATCAATGCCGCGGCGCCTCGACCGGCGGAATCAACCAGGACGGCACCTACGGGCCGTACGCGACGATGCGCCGCGCTGAGGAGGTGGCCAACGACTTGCGCAGGCGCGGCATGCGCGCGGTGGCCTTCCACAACGGCGATGGGTACTACGTGCGCGCTTCTCGCTGAGCTGCGGATAGCGTCGCGCCGCAAGGGGACATTGCTCTTGCGGCGCGATGGCCGTGGCTACACTCGGCGCGACCATGAACAAGAGCCCCAACCCCACTGCGGTGACCGTGCATCAAGCTTCGCGCGTGCTCGAGATCGCTTTCGACGACGGCGCCAGCTTTCGCATCCCCTTCGAGCTGATGCGCGTGTACTCGCCGTCGGCCGAGGTGATGGGCCACGGCCCGGGCCAGGAGGTGCTGCAGACCGGCAAGCGCGAGGTGCTGGTCACCGAAATCGCGCCGGTCGGCCACTACGCGCTGCAGCCGCTGTTTTCCGACGGCCACGAAAGCGGCATCTTCACCTGGCCCTACCTGTACCGCTTGGGCAGCCAGGCCCCCGAGTTGTGGGCGAAGTACGAAGAGCGGCTGCAAGTGGCCGGCATGTCGCGTGATGCGCCGATGGCCTCGGCCGCTGCCGCGAGCCATGGCTGCTCGCACCACTGAACCGAGCGCAGCCGTGGCGCAGACCCATTTCGGCTTCGAGCAGGTCGAAGAAGACGACAAGACGCGCCGGGTGCGCGGTGTCTTCGATTCGGTGGCGCCGCGCTACGACCTGATGAACGACCTGTTGTCGCTGGGCCTGCACCGCGCCTGGAAGGCCTACACGGTGGCCGCCGCCGGCGTGCAGCGCGGCGACCGCGTGCTCGACATCGCCGGCGGCACCGGTGACCTGGCGCGCGCCTTCGCGCGCCAGGTCGGCGAATCAGGCACCGTGGTGCACACCGACATCAATGCCGCGATGCTCGCCACCGGCCGCGACCGGTTGCTCGACGAAGGGCTGGCCTTGCCCAGCGCGGTGTGCGATGCCGAACAGCTGCCGTTCGGCGATGCCAGCTTCGATGTCGTCAGCGTCGCCTTCGGTTTGCGCAACATGACGCACAAAGAGCGCGCGCTGGCCGAGATGGCGCGCGTGCTCGAGCGGGGCGGCAAGCTGCTGGTGCTGGAGTTCTCCAAGGTCGCCGCGCCGCTTCAGCAGCCCTATGACTGGTACTCGTTCAAGCTCATGCCGCTGATCGGCAAGCTGATCGCCGGCGATGGCGAAAGCTACCGGTACCTGGCCGAATCGATCCGCATGCACCCCGATCAGGCGACGCTGAAAGCGATGATGAAGAGCGCCGGCTTTGCACATGTGGACGTGCACAACCTGGCCGCCGGCGTAGTGGCGCTGCACGTGGGGGTGAAGTGCTGAACGCGCTGCGGCGTCGCATGACCGGCGCGGCAACACGCCGCACGCAGCACTGCAGCAGCGTCGACGTCGATGAGTTGCTGGCCCTGGCGCGCCAGAGTTTCGTGCGCCTGCAAGCCGCCTGGGACGCCGCCGACCTGCGCGCGCTGGAGGCTTTCACCACCGAGCCGCTGATGGCCGACCTGCGCTGCCAGCTCGAGCAGCGCCGCGGTGGTGGCAACCGCACCGAGGTGGTGACGCTGCATGCCGAGCTGCTGGCCGTGGAAGAGCTGCGCGAGGCTTATGTGGCCAGCGTGGAGTTCTCCGGCGTGATCCGCGAATGCTCCGAGCGCGGTGCCGCACCGTTCCGCGAGCTGTGGCTGCTGGCGCATGCCAAAGATGCCGCGCCGGGGTGGCGAATCGCGGGGGTTCAGTCCCTGTCCTGAAGCTCCGCGTTGCCTCGTCACGGAGCCTTGGTGACGACTTGAAACGGTGGTCCGGCGCGGGGCTTGCGCGGGAGGTCGGCGGTTACACTTCCGAGGCTCTTTCCGCCCGGCGGCGCAGCCTAGACGAGGACTCGATGATGAACAAGATGCGTGGCACGGGCCTGGACCTGCGCTTGTGGATCGGCTGTGCGGCGCTTGCGATGTGCCTGGCCGGCTGCGGCAAGAAGGACGATGCAACGCCGACGCAGGCCGCGGCCAAGGTCAACAAGCGCGAGATCACGGTCCACCAGATCAACTTCCTGTTGCAGGCGCAGCGCGGCCTGCGTGCCGAGCAGGTCGAAGGCGCCAGCCGCCAGGTGCTCGAACGGTTGATCGACCAGGAACTGGCATTCCAGAAGGCCGACGACCTGAACCTCGACCGCGACCCGCGCGTCGTGCAGCAGCTCGAGATGGCACGCCGCGAAATCATCGCCCGCGCCTACCTCGAGAAGGTGCGCGAAGCGGCGATGAAGCCCACCGCGCAGGAGATCAAGACCTACTACGACAGCAAGCCGGCCCTCTTCGCCGAGCGCCGCCTGTACAACCTGCAGGAGTTGCAGATCGAGGCCAAGCCAGAGCAGGTGGAGCAACTGCGCGAACAGCTGGCCGCGGCGAAGAACATCAACGAGTTCGTCGAGCAGCTGAAGGCCGCCGGGCTGCGCTACAACGCCGGCCAGGCGGTGCGCGCGGCAGAGCAGCTGCCGCTGCAGAACCTGGACGCTTTCGCGCGGCTGAAGGACGGGCATGCGGTCTTCAACACCGCGCCCAATGGCGTGCAGATCCTGGTGCTGGCCGGCTCGCGCCGGGTGCCGGTGAACGAAGAGCAGGCGCGGCCGGTGATCGAGCAGTACCTGCTCGAAGAGCGCAAGCGCAAGCTGGCTGAAGAGGACCTGAAAGCGCTGCGCAGCGCGGCCAAGATCGGCTACCTGGGCAAGTTCGCCGAAGCGGCTGCATCTTCCGCTGCGCCCACAGCCGCTGCTGCTCCATCTGCCGCCGCGCCCGCGCTGCCTGCCAGCGACGTCGGCAAAGGCATCGGCCTGAAGTGATGCGGTTTTGCCGCCTGCTGCTGGCGCTGTGGCTGCTGCCCTTGCTGGCCGCGGCGCAGGGCGGCGCGGCCGAGTACCGGCTGGGTGGCGGCGACATGCTGCGCATCAGCGTCTACCAGAACCCCGACCTGACGCTGGAAACACGCGTCGCCGAGTCGGGCCTGGTGTCGTTCCCGCTGCTCGGCAATGTGCGCCTCGGCGGGCTCACGATCACGGCGGCCGAGAGGCTCATCGCCGACGGCCTGAAGAGCGGCAATTTCGTTCGCCAGCCGCAGGTCACGATCGTGCTCTTGCAGGTGCGCGGCCACCAGGCCAGCGTGCTCGGCCAGGTGAACCGGCCCGGCCGCTACCCGCTCGAAGTGGCCGACCTGCGCCTGTCGGACCTGCTCGCGATGGCCGGCGGCACGGCCCCCGGCGGTGCCGACCTGGTGGTGGTGACGGGCCTCCGCGGCGGCCAGCCGATGCGCCTGGAGGTCGACCTGCCGCAGCTCTTCGCCCCCGGCGGCCGCGAGCGCGACCCTGTGATCATGAACGGCGACGCGGTGTGGGTCGACCGCCAGCCGTTGGCCTACATCTACGGCGAGGTGCAGCGCCCCGGCTCGCTGCGCCTGGAGCGCGGCATGACGCTGATGCAGGCGCTGGCCAGCGGCGGCGGTCTCACGGGTCGCGGCACCGAACGTGGCATCCGCGTCCACCGGCGTGCGCAGGACGGCAAGGTGCAGATCATCCAGCCGGCGATGGACGAGCCGCTGCGCGACGGTGATGTGGTGTTCGTTCGCGAGAGCCTGTTCTAGCCATCGACATGACTTATCTCCAGTTCTTCGCCATCCTGCGCGCGCGCTGGGCCGTGCTGCTGGCGGTGATCGCCACGATGCTGGCGCTGACCGCCGCCGTGAGCCTGCTGCTGCCCAAGCAGTACAAGGCCGCGGCCAGCGTGGTCATCGACGTCAAGCCCGATCCGGTGACGGCGATGATCTACGGTGGCCTGTCGTCGCCGGCGTTTCTCGCCACGCAGGTCGACATCATCAAGAGCGACCGCGTGGCGCAGCGCGTGGTGCGCAACCTGAAGCTGGCCGACAACACCGACGTGCGCGCACAGTGGACACAGAGCACTGGCGGCCAGGGCTCGCCCGAGCTGTGGCTGGCCGAGAACCTGCAGCGCAACCTCGAGGTGCAGCCGTCGCGCGAATCGAATGTGATCACGGTGGTCTACAAGGCGCCCGACCCGCGCTTCGCCGCAGCGCTGGCGAATGCTTTCGTGAAGGCCTACATCGAGACCTCGCTCGAGCTGCGTGTCGACCCCGCACGCCAGTATTCGAGCTTCTTCGAACAGCGCTCGAAAGAAGCACGCGAAGCGCTCGAAGCCGCGCAGTCGCGCTCCAGCCAGTTCCAGAAAGACAAGGGCATCATCGCCAGCGACGAGCGCCTGGATGTGGAGAACTCGCGGCTCAATGAAATTTCGTCGCAGCTGGTGGCGATGCAGGCGCTGGCCGGCGAATCGGCGAGCCGCGAGCGCCAGGCGCAGGGCGCTGCCGGCGAGCGTATGCAGGAGGTGTTGGCCAATCCGCTGATCTCCGGGCTGAAGGCAGACCTGTCGCGATCGGAAGCGCGGCTGAAAGAACTCGAGCAGCGGCTGGGCGACAAACACCCGCAGGTTCTCGAGGCCCAGGCGAGCATCGCCGAGTTGAAAGTGCGCATCGGCGAAGAGATCCGCCGCGTTACCGGCGGTGTCGGCGTCACCGGCAACATCAACCGCCAGCGCGAAGCGCAGCTGCGCGCCGATCTCGAGGCGCAGCGCGCCAAGCTGTTGAAGCTCAAGGCCGTTCGCGACGAAGGCTCGGTGCTGGTGCGCGACGTGGAGAACGCGCAGCGCTCGTACGACGCGGTGCTGGCGCGCCTGACGCAATCGAGCCTCGAGAGCCAGACCACGCAGAGCAACGTCAACCTGCTCACTGCGGCCACCGCGCCGCTGACACACGCGTCGCCGCGCCTGGGACTCAACCTGCTTGTCGCGCTGTTCGTCGGCACGCTGCTGGCCATCGGTGTGGCGGTGCTGCTGGAGGTGCTCGACCGCCGCGTGCGCTCGGCCGAAGACCTGGTGGCGGCGCTGGACCTGCCCGTGATCGGCGTGCTGCCGCGGCCGGCACACAAGGTGGCGGCGCGCATCCGGCCGGCGCTGTCGATGAAAGAGCGGCTGGTGCGGCAGATCGGCGCGCCGGGATCATGAACAAACCATCGGCTTACCTCGACACCGAGATCGGCGAGCTGCGCACCGCCGCTGATCGGGTGGTCGATGCCGGCGGCCCGGTGCAGCAGACGCTGGGTGCGATCCTGGCGCAGACACGCCACCTGGATGCCGCGGCGATCGAGCGCGTGCTGGCGCACCAGCGCACGCACGACGTGCGTTTCGGCGAGTCCGCCATCGCGCTCGGCCTGGTCTCCACCGACGATGTGCTGTTCGCGCTGGCGCAGCAGTTCGACTACCCGCTGGCCGCCGAAGAGCGGCGCCTGGCGAGTCCCGAGCTGGTGGCGCTGAACGAGCCGTTTTCGCGCCAGGCCGAATGTTTTCGCGCCGTACGCAGCCAGTTGATGATGCGGGTGTGGGACGGCGCCGACCCCTTGCGCCGCGCGCTTGCAGTGGTCAGCCCTGCTTCCGGCGACGGCAAGACCTTTTTCGCGGCCAATCTGGCGGTGGTGCTGGCGCAATTGGGCGGACGCACGCTGCTCGTGGACGCCGACCTGCGCGGCCCGCGCCAGCACGAGGTGTTCCACCTGCCGGGCGCTGCGGGCCTGTCGGGCATTTTGTCGGGACGCTCCGACAAGCACCTCGTGCAGCGTGTGCCGGGCGTGCCCTGCCTGTTCGTGTTGCCGGTGGGCGCGACGCCGCCGAACCCGCTCGAACTGGTCGAACGGCCGGCCTTCGCGCATCTGCTGCGCGAACTGTGCACGCGCTTCGAGCATGTCATCGTCGACACGCCGGCGCACGAGTACGGTGCCGACGGGCCGGTGATCGCGTCGCGCTGTGGCGCCGCGCTGATCGTCGCGCGGCTGCATTCGTCGCGCGTGCAGGCGCTGCAGCAGCTGCTGGCAACGATGGGCGGCGGCAGCACGAAGATGGCCGGCGTGATCCTCAATCAGTTCTCGGCGTGAATCCGGGCATGGCCGCGCTGCACGACGACCGCGGCGTTGTCCAGGCCCTGGCGCAGCGCCTGGCCTTGCCGGCAACGGCAGTGCTGCCGCTGGCGATCGTGCTCGCAGGGTGGCTCGCGATGTTCGTGCCGGCCTACATCGGCCTCGCGCAGACCATCTGGGGCAGCGACGACCAGGGTCATGGCCCGATCATCCTGGCCGTCGCACTGTGGCTGATGTGGAGCAAGCGCGCGGCGCTGGCCGCCTTGCCGCGGCGGCCGGCGATGGCCGGCGCGCTGGCGCTGATGGTGGTCGGCGTGGCGGCCTATGCAGTCGGGCGCTCGCAGGTCGTGTGGACGCTCGAGATCGGCGCGCAGATCGTCGTGCTGATGGCACTGCTGCTCGGTTTCTTCGGCGCCGGCGCGCTGCGCGTGGTGTGGTTCCCGCTGGTCTTCCTGGTCTTCATGATCCCCTGGCCGGGCGACTGGGTGGCGGCGGTGACATCGCCGCTGAAGAGCGCGGTGTCGTCGGTGGCGGCCGAGTGGTTGCACGCCATGAACTATCCCGTCGGCCGCTCCGGCGTGATCCTCACGGTGGGGCCTTACCAGCTGCTGGTGGCCGACGCCTGCGCCGGGCTGAACTCGATGTTCACGCTGGAAGCGCTCGGCCTCTTGTACATGAACCTAATGCGCTACACCTCGGCAGCGCGCAACGTCACACTGGCGCTGGCGATCATCCCGATCGCCTTCGTGGCCAACGTCGTGCGCGTGATGGTCCTGGTGCTCGTCACGGTGCACTTCGGCGACGCTGCCGGGCAGGGCTTCGTGCATGGCTTTGCCGGCATGGTGCTGTTCCTGGTGGCGCTGACACTGATCTTCGCCGCCGACCGGCTGCTCGATGTGTTCTTCGGCAAGGCCCGCGGTGCGGCGGCTCGATGAAGGACATCGCACGCGCGCTGTTCTTCGCCGCTGCGATGGCCGGCGCTTCGCTGCTGGCGGTGGCGATGCAGCCGCGCGAGTACCTGGCCGATCGGATGGCGCCGCAACGTTTGAGCCAACTCATTCCCGAACGCTTCGGCGATTGGGTGGTGGATCCGGCCGTGCTGCCCATCCCGCCCAGCCCCGATCTGCAGCGCGTGCTCGATGCCACCTACGACGAGACTCTGGCACGCACCTACCGCCATGCCGGCGGTGCGCGCGTCATGCTCTCGCTGGCCTACGCACGCAACCAGCACAAGGGCATGAACACGCACCGGCCGGAGATCTGCTATCCCGGCCAGGGCTTCAACATCGTGCGCGGCATCGGCGACGCGCAGCTCGGCTTTGCCGGCCGCGCGATTCCCGTGAAGCGACTCGTGGCGGCGCTGGGCGCGCGCAACGAGCCGATCACCTACTGGCTGATGGTGGGGCAGCGCATCACCGAGTTCGGCTATGCGCAGCGCCGCGTGACGATCGCGCATGGCCTGCGCGGCGAGGTGCCCGACGGCGTGCTGGTGCGTGTCTCGTCGATCGATAGCGACAACGCCGCCGCCTTCATGCTGCAAGAGCGCTTTGTGCAGGATCTGCTGGCCAGCCTGAGCGAAGCGCAGCGTGCGCGCTTGTTGGGGGTTTCTTCGTGAGCGTGATCGCCCTTGACGCGCCGGTCTTCGTGGCCGGCCACCGCGGCATGGTGGGCAGCGCGCTGCTGCGGCGCCTGGCCGCCGGCGGCTACACGAACCTCATCACGAAGAGCCGCGCTGAACTCGACCTGCTCGACAGCACCGCGGTGCACCGCTTCCTCGCCCAGACTACGCCGCGGTACCTCTTCATCGCCGCTGCCAAGGTCGGCGGCATCCAGGCCAACAACCTCGAGCGCGCCGAGTTCCTCTACCAAAACCTGCAGATCCAGAACAACCTGATCCACGCCGCGCACGGGGCCGGCGTGCAGCGCCTGATGTTCCTCGGCTCGAGCTGCATCTACCCGCGCGATGCAGCGCAGCCGATCCGGGAAGAATCGCTGTTGACGGGCCCGCTCGAACCCACGAACGAGCCTTACGCGATCGCCAAGATCGCCGGCATCAAGCTGTGCGAAAGCTACAACCGCCAGTACGCGCGGCAGTACATCAGTGCGATGCCGACGAATCTCTACGGCCCGAACGACAACTACGACCTGGCCACGAGCCATGTGCTGCCCGCGCTGCTGCGCAAGGCGCACGAAGCGAAGGCGCGCGGCGAGCCGGTGCTCGAAGTGTGGGGCAGCGGCACGCCGCGGCGTGAGTTCCTCTACGTCGACGACCTGGCCGACGCCTGCGTGCACTTGATGGAAATCGGCTACGACGGGCCGCTCGTGAACATCGGCTGCGGCGAGGACCTGACGATCCGCGAACTGGCCGAAGCGGTGATGCGCACGGTGGGGTTCGATGGCCGAATCAGCTTCGATGCCGGCAAGCCCGATGGCACGCCACGCAAGCTGCTCGACGTGTCACGCCTGGCCGCGCTCGGCTGGCGCGCCAGCACTGCACTCGAAGACGGGCTGCGGCTGGCCTACGCCGCGGCACCGTTCCACGCGGACGACAGTCTGCAACGTTCGAGCTGACGTGACCGACACCAGCGCACTCGCCCGGCGCAGCGCCCACGCGCTGGGCTGGAGCTGGGCGGGGGCGCTGGCGCGCGCGGCGCTGCAGCTCGTGGTGCAGATCGCGCTGGCGCGGCTGCTCGGGCCCGAGGCGTTCGGGCAGGCGGCGGCGGCGCTGCTGGTGCTGGGGCTGGCCGCGCTGATCGCTGAAGGCGGCATGGCGGCGGCCCTCGTGCAACGCGAGCAGCTCGGCGAGCGCGATGCGGCGCTGGCCTGCGGCTGGGTGCTGCTGGTCTCGGCCGCGGTGGGGCTGGGCGTGGCATCGGCCTCGGGTGTGATCGCGCGTGCGCTGGGCGATGAGCGGCTGCAAGGACTGATCGCAGCCGCCGCGGCGATCGTGCCGCTGCAGGCGCTTTCGGCGTTGCCGGTGGCGCTGTTGCAGCGCCAGTTCCACGTCAAGCGGCAGCAGGCGATCCAGCTGTTCGCCTATCTTGTGGGTTACGGGCTGCTCGGGCTGGCGCTGGCTGCCGCCGGCGCGGGTGCGTGGAGCTTGCTGGCGGCCTATGCGCTGAACAGCTTGATCGTCGGCGCGCTGGCGCTGCGCGGCAGCGATGTGGCCTGGCGTCCGCGGCTCGCGGGGGGTCGGGCGTTGCTTGCCTACGGGCTGCGCACCACCGCGGCCAACCTGATCAACTGGGGGCTGGAGAGCGCCGATCGGCTGGTGGTGAGCCGCTTCGCCGGCCCGGCCACGCTGGGTGCCTACACCGTGGCGGCGACGCTGGCGCGCGCGCCGGTCACGCTGCTCGTCAGTGCAGCGCAACCGGTGGCCTTCGCGGCTGCGGCGCGCTTGCAGTCCGAGAACGAACGTGTGGCGCGAGGCTACCTGGCCGTGTTGTCGCTGGCCTTGCTGGTGGCGGTGCCGCTGTTCGCCTGGCTGGCCTGGTTTGCCGAGCCGCTGGTGCGGCTGCTCTACGGGCCGCCGTTCGCGGCCGCGGCCGCGCCCTTTGCCTGGCTGTGCGTGGGTGTGCCGTTTTTCGTGATGCTGGCGCTGACCGGGCCGATGCTGCGTGGCGTCGACGCGGTGGGGCAGGAGACGCGCGCGCAGGCCGCGGTGTTGTTGGTGCTGGTGCTGGCGCTGCTCGGCGCCGCGCAGCAGCCGCTGGCCGTGTTGGCTGCCCTGGTGGCGCTGGCCACGGCGGTACGCGCGGTGGTGTTGGCCTGGGCGCTGGCGCGGCGCATCGGCTTGCCGCCTTTCGCGCCGTGGCGGGCGTGGCGCGGCGGGGTGGTGCTGGGCGTGCTCGTGCTGGTGGTTGCCGTACCGATGACGCAACTGGTCGAGGACGCGCTCTGGGCGGCCCTGGCCGCCGCCGCGGTGATCATTTCGCTCGCGCTGGGCGTGCTGGCGGCGAGCCGCGGCGCGCTGCTCGGCGCCGAGTTGTGCCAGGCGCTGCACAACCGGCGCGGCGATTCGCGGCTTGCCGCGGCGCTGTGCGACTGGGTGGGGCTGCGGTGAGCGCGCTCGCCACGCTGAAGCGCCGCGGCCTGGCCTGGCTCGGGCGGCCGCAGTGGCACGAGGTCGGCGGCGTGCTGCTCGAGCTGCCTGCCGAGCACCTGCTGCCCGTGTACCAGGCCACGCACCCGCTGTACGACCGCTTTCTGCCGCACCTCGCAATGCGGCTGGCACCGGATGACGCGGTGGTCGATGTCGGCGCCAATGTCGGCGACAGCGTCGCTGCGCTGCTCGCCGGCCAGGGCGCGCTTCAGGTGCTGGCGATCGAGGCCGATGCCGGCTTTCACGCTGTTCTCGAACGCAACGCCGAGCGGCTGCGTGCCGCCTATCCGCTTGCGACGCTGAGGCTGGTGCAGGCCCTCGTCGGCAGCGGCGCGCAGCCGATGCGCCTCGAAGGCAGCGGCGGCACGCGGCACGCCGTGTCCGCGACCGAGGCCGCGCCGGCGCTGCGGCCAAGAACGCTCGACGCGCTGCTGCACGACGCGCCGGCTTCGTTCGCCAGCCGGCTGCGGCTCATCAAATGCGACGTCGACGGCCACGATCACGACGTGCTGGCCTCGGCCGAAGCGACGATCGCCGCACGCTGCCCGATGCTCTTCTTCGAATGCCAGGTGGCCGATGCGGCGGCGCGCACGGCATTCGTGGCGCTGATCGAGCGGCTGATGGAAAGCGGCTACGCCGAAGCCGAGGTGTTCGACAACTTCGGCCGGCCGCTGTTGCAGACCGCGCAGCCGCCGGTCATCGCCGCGCTCATCGACCAGGTGCTGGAACAAGACGCCGGCCACGCGCCGCGCACGCTGCACTACCTGGACTTGTTGCTGGCCGCCGCTGCCGACGTGCCGCTGGCGCGCGCCGCTGTGCAGGCCCATGCGCGATGAATGAAGCGCTGTACCGGCAAGCGCCGGCGGCGCGCAGGGTGCCGGCATGACGACCGTGCTGTCGTGGCTGTTCATCGCGCTGCCCTTCGTGCTTGCGCTGCTGGCGGCCCTGGCGATCCCGTTGCTCGGCGGCCTCTTGTACCGCCGGGTCGCAGCCGGCCTGGTCTTTGTCGCGCTGATGACCGGCGGCGGCGCGTTCTTCTTCGGCCAGATGCGCCTGTACCTGGGCATCCATGTCTATGTCGACGACCTCGGCTACGCCCTGCTCGGCGCGGTGGCGGCGCTGCGCTGGGCGCTGGCGGCGGACATGCCGCGGCGCCACGCGAGCTGGCTGGTCTGGTCGGCGCTGTTCTTCGTGGCGCTGGCGCTCGGGCTGCTGGCGCACGGCACCACCGCCGGCGTGCACGCCCGCGACTACTTCTACGCTTTGGCGGCGGCCAGCTACTTCATGAGTTTCCCGATCGGCGAGCGGCAGCTGCGCCAGCTCGCCACGGCGATGTTCGCGCTGGCGCTGCTGCTGTTGGCGGTGGCCGGCTACCGCTGGACGGTGTACCTGCTGGACATCCGCGAGCTGCTGCCCGAAGGCGGTGTGTGGAGCCCCGATGGCGAGCTGCGCGTGATCCCGGCCCACGAGGCGCTGCTGCTGGCGCAACTGCTGGTGCTGAGCCTGTTCTTCTCGCGCTGGCAGGGTGCCGCGGTGCGCTGGATCGCGCCGCTGCTGCTGGCGGCGGTGCTGGCCGTGCAGCACCGCTCGGTATGGATGGCCACGCTGATCGGCGTTGTCGTGGCATTGCTGGCGGCCAGGATCGCTGCGCGCGCCGCCCCGCACGCTCGTGGCTCGACGCTGGCGCAGCTGGCTGCGCTGCTGATCGTGGTCACGCTGACCGCGCTGCCGCTGCTCTTCATCGAACGTTTGTCGGGTTTGAGCGAGCAGCTCGGCCGCTCGGCCAGCACCGCGCTGGCCGGGCAGGGCACGGTGCATTCCAGGCTCCAGGATTGGCGGCGCACGCTGGCCGAGTGGGCCGGCGCCGGGCCGCAGGCGCTGCTCGTCGGTCAGGGTTTCGGCCGCGATACGACACGGCTCCTGATCACCGAAGACGGCCAGCGCCGCAGCGTCCGCTTCGGCACGCACAACCACTACGTGGCGGTGCTCACCGACACCGGCGTGATCGGCCTGGCGGCGTTCGGCGCCCTGGTCGCCGGCACGCTGGCCGGGCTGCTGCGGCTGCTGCGCCAGGGGGTTGAGGCGGCTGCGCCGCTGCTCGTGCTGCTGGCCATGCAACTGGCCTACTACGTGCCGTACGGCACCGACGCCTGGCAGCATGTGCTGTTCGGCCTGGCGGTGGCATTCGTGGCCACGCAGCGACGGCAGGCAGCCATCGACGCGCCGCGGCCGGCGTCGCCGCAGGCGAGGATCGTGGCGTGGCGCTGAGCCTGTGCGCGCTGCTGGCCAGCCATGAGCGGCGCGAGTCGACGCTGGCGGCACTGCATGCACTGTTCGAGCAGCGCGCCGACGGTGTGGCGATCAACGCCGTGCTCGTCGACGACGGCAGCCGCGACGGCACAGCGGCCGCCGTGCGCGGCGCTTTTGCGAACGTGCAGGTGATCGAAGGCGACGGCCGGCTCTACTGGTGCCGCGCGATGCACCGCGCAATGGATGTTGCATTGGCCGGTGGCCACGACTGGCTGCTCTGGCTGAACGACGACACGCTGCTCGAGCCGGGCGCGCTGCTGCGGCTGATCGAATGCGAACGGGCGTTGCGCGAGCGCTTCGGCGCGCCGGTGATCGTGGTCGGCACCACCGTCGACGCGCAGCGCGCGCCGATCTACGGCGGCCGCTGGCGCGGCTCGCGCTGGCGGCCCCTGAATTGGCGGCTGGTCGCGCCCACGATGCAGCCGCAGCCGCTGCACACCATGGACGGCAACCTCGTGCTGCTCGGCCGCGAGGTGCTGGCGCGCGTCGGCAACCTCGAACCGCGCTTCGAACACGCGATGGGCGACCACGACTACGCGTTGCGCGCTGCGAAGCGAGGCGTGCCGGCCTGGCTCGCCCCCGGTGTGCACGCACGCGGCGCGCTGAATCCGCTGGGCGGCGGCTTCGACGACCCGAGCCTGCCGCTGGCGCAGCGCTGGCGGGCGATGATGGGTCGCAAGGGCCTGCCCTGGCGCTCCTGGATGCTCTTCACGCGGCGCCATGCCGGCTGGCTGTGGCCGCTGGTCTTCGGCTGGCCCTATTTGCGCGTGCTGCTGAAGTGGCCGGCGAGCGCGCACGCTCGACGCTCGCACAACGTTCGACATGAGTGACGAGTCGCAGCGCTCCGGCGGCCCGATGGAGACCGATGCGCAGCGTGCCGCGTTCGAAGCCGCTTACCGCGTCGCACCTGACGCGGGTTGGTTCCACGACACGCCGCATGCCTTGGTGCGCTACCTGCGTGATCGGCGCCTGAAGCGTGCACTCGACGCGCTGCGCGAACTCGGCGGCCCGGAGCTGCAATCGCTGAGCGTGCTGGTGGTCTGCGGTGGCGCCGGCGGCGAAGCGAGCTTCCTGCGCCGTGCCGGCTGCGCCGCGGTGACCAACAGCGACCTGTCGCAAAGCGCGCTGGCGCATTGCCGGCGGCGCGATCCGCTGCTCACCACGCTTCAGCTCGACGGCCAGGCGCTGGCGCTGCCCGATGATTCGTTCGACCTGGTGCTGGTGCAGGACGGGCTGCACTGATGTGCGGCATCAACGGCATCGTGCCCGGGCCACGCAGCGTCGCGCGCGACTTGGCCGGCGAGCTGCGCGCGATGAACCAGGCGCTGCGTCACCGCGGGCCCGACGACGAAGGCCTGCACCTCGCGCCCGGCGTCGGCCTGGGCTTTCGCCGACTGGCCATCATCGACCTGAGCGTGGCGGGCCACCAGCCGATGGCAAGCGGCGACGGCGCGCTGGTGCTGGTCTTCAACGGCGAGATCTACAACCACCTCGAACTCGCCGCCGAGCTGCGTGCACTCGGCCGGGTGTTTCGCTCGCGCTGCGACGCCGAGGTGGTGCTGCACGCTTATACCGAATGGGGTGAAGCCTGCCTGCCGCGCTTCAACGGCATGTTCGCCTTCGCGGTCTGGGACGCGCGGCAGGGCCTGCTGTTCGCCGCGCGCGACCGGCTCGGCGTGAAGCCTTTCGTCTACACCGAGCGCCATGGCGAGCTTGTCTTCAGCAGCGAGGTCGCCGGGCTGCGCGCGGTGCTGCCGCTGGCGCGCGCCAACGAAGGCAAGCTGCACGATTACCTGGCCTACGGCTACCGCACGAATGACGGCCAGACCTTCTTCGACGGTGTGCGCGAGCTGCCGCCGGCGCACAGCCTGCGCTGGCAAGACGGCCGGCTGACCCTCTCGCGGTGGTGGCAGCTTCCCGAAACGCCGACCACGCTGAAGCCGCAGCAGCGTGTGCAGTGCCTGCACGAGCTGCTGCAGGACGCCGTGCGCTTGCGCCTGCGCAGCGATGTGCCGGTGGCGCTGCTGCAAAGCGGCGGCCTGGATTCGTCGGCCATCGCGACACTCGTCGATGAGCAGCTCGCGCGCGACGGTGGCGCGCCGGTCACCGCTTTCACGGCCGTGCACCCGGGCCACGCCTTCGACGAAAGTGCGGAGGTCGCGGCGCTGATGCAAAGCTGCCCGCGGCTGCGTTCGGTGCGGCTCGAAGTGGCGCATGGCGAACTGGCGGCGCGGCTGCCGGCCTACATCGCCGCGATGCAGGAGCCGATGGCCAGCGCCAGTTCGTACGCGCATTGGGGGCTGATGCAGGCGGTGCAGGCGCATGGCATCAAGGTCATGCTGAACGGCCAGGGCGCCGACGAGGCGCTGGCCGGCTACACCCATTACCTCAGTGGTTACCGGCTGCTCGACCTGTTGCTGTCGCGGCCCTGGCGCGTGCCCGCCGAAATGGTGGCGATGCGCAGCGCGACCGGCCTCGGCCAGAGCCTGGCGACGCAGGCCGCGCAGACCGCCAAGGCGCTGCTCGGCCGGCGCGCCGCGTCGACCTGGCGCGGCAGCGTCAGCGAAGGCGGCGCCCGCGTGCTCGGTCGCGCGCTGCGCCGTGCCCACGCCGGCCGGTTGCCCGATCTGGCGATGCGCTGGCGGCCCGAGAACCTGCGCCAACACCTGCGCGGCCAGTTGCTGCATTACGGCTTCAACCAGATCCTGCACTACGAAGACCTGTCGTCGATGAGCCAGTCGATCGAGATGCGCTCGCCTTTTGTCGACTATCGCTTGATCGAGTTCGCCTTCTCGCTGCCCGACGAGGATCGCTTTTCGATGGGCCTCGGAAAGCGGCTGCTGCGTCAGGCGTTCGCCGATCGGCTGCCGGCGCGCATCGTCGACAACCCGCGCAAGATCGGTTTCGCGCAGCCTCTGGACGAATGGTCGCGTAGCGAGCCGTTTCGCCGCTTCATCGCGGTACTGGTGGCCAGCGAGAGTTTTCGTTCGCGCCGGCTGTGGGATGCGAAGCGGCTGGCCGAGCGGCTGAACGACCCCGGCGCTGCTGCGCAGGGTTTCCCGGTGTGGCGCTTCGTCTGCACCGAGCTGTGGCTGCGCCAGTTCGGCATCGACGATGTCTGATGCCACGGCGCTGAAGATGCTGGTCGTGCACAACGCCTACCGGCAGCGCGCCGGCGAAGACGCGGTGGTCGATGCCGAGGTGGCGCTGCTGCGTGAGCAGGGGCATGAAGTTGTCGAGTACCGGCGCGACAACGACGAACTGGCCGGCATGCCGGTGGCGGCCGCGGCGATCGAGACGGTGTGGTCGTCGCGCACGGTGCGCGACGTGCGCGCGCTGATCGAATCCGAACGCCCGCAGCTCGTGCATGTGCACAACACCTTCCTGCGCATCTCACCGGCGCTGTACTGGGCCGTGGCGCGGCACCAGTTGCCGGTGGTGCAGACGGTGCACAACTTCCGCCTGGCCTGCCCGCAAGGGATGTTCCAGCGCCAGGGCCGGGCCTGCGAAGACTGCCTCGGCCATGTGCCCTGGCGCGCCGTCTGGCATGGCTGCTACCGCGGCTCGCGCGCGCAGTCGGCGGTGGTGGCGACGATGCTGCAGACACACCGTGCGCTCGCAACCTGGCAGCGCCATGTGGCGCGCTGGATCGCGCTGTCGGATTGGTCGCGTGGCAAGCTGGTACAGGCCGGTGTGCCGGCAGAGCGACTGGAGGTGCTGCCCAACTTCGCGCCAGCGGTCGCGCCGAACGCGGGTGCCAGGCGCGGCCTGCTCTTCGTCGGCCGGCTGGCGCTGGAAAAAGGCGTGGTCGTGCTCTCCGAAGCCCTGCGCCGGACGCCTGGACTAACGATCGACGTGATCGGCGACGGCCCCGACGCGCCGGTGTTCGACGGCCTGCCCAACGTGCGTCGCCAGGGCCATCTCAACCCGCCGCAGGTGCAGGCCGCGATGTGCGCCGCGGCTGCGCTGGTGCTGCCCAGTGTCGGCCACGAAAACTCGCCGCGCGTGCTGGTCGAAGCGCTGGCTTGTGGCCTGCCGGTGATCGCCAGCCGCCAGGGCGCGTTGGCCGAATCGGTGCAGCACGGCCACGACGGCTGGCTGGTGCCGCCGGGCGATGCGCGCGCGCTGGCCGAAGCCATGCAGCAGGTGCTGGCCGACCCGGCCGAAGCAGCGCGCCGCGGCGCCAACGCCCGCGCGCGGCATGCGGCGCTGCACACACCGGCGCTGCACCACGCCGCGCTGCTGCGCATCTATCGATCGGCGATGGCCGAGGCAACTTCCTCCCCGCCCCTGCCAGGGGGACGGCCGAGGTGGGGGTGAATGTCGCCCCCGCAGCAAACTGCAGGACCCGCGCCGCTTGATCCTGTACGGGACGCAGCGCTGCGCGAGCGTACGCGCGCAAGCTGGTGGGCTGGGCGACGAGCCAGACGATGCCGCAGGAGTTGACGCTGTGCACGCTGGACGTGGCGCTGGGTTGGCGTGACCCGCACGGCCGCCTGGTGCATCACTCGGACCGTGGCTCGCAGTATGCGACCCAGGACTACCGCAACAAGCTCCAGGCGCGAGGCATCACGGTGTCGATGAGCCGCAAAGGCGATTGCTGGGACAACGCGCCGATGGAGTGTTGCAGTCGGTCAACGGTACGTTGAAGGTCGAATGCGTGCACGGCGAGCACTTCCGCACCCGAGAGCAGGTCAGGCAAGCGATCGTCGAATGCATCGGCTACCACAACACTACAACACCGAGCGGCGCCATTCTTCGCTGGGCAACGTCACGCCGGCGGAGTTCGAGAGGAGCTGGTTCGTGCATGAGTACATGGCACAACCGGGGGGGCCTCCAGCGGCCTGGCAGGGCCCCGGTCAAGACCCCAAGACAATTCACGCAACAGCCGATTCATCATCGCCTGGGGGCCACGCGCGCTACCCCGCCAATGGTCAGTTCCGGTCCGTCCCCAACGACCGACTTGGCCGTCGGAAAATAGCGCGCATCGCGGTTCGTGGCGTCCATCCTTCGGGTGCCGGTTGACCTGGCATCGGTACTCATTCATCGTCATGTCCCTGGCTGCGACGCTGCCAATCCGACCAGGCCGCCACGATCTCGCGGTGGGCGGGAACATTCGTCAGGTAGCCTTGGCGCGCCGTGGCCCCGACGATGGTGGCAGCCCTGGCTTGCAGCCGGCTGTGGGCGATGTGCAGCCAATCAGCCGCGCGCGGATCCCCGGTGGCGGCCAGCACTTGGTAGCAGGCCAGTTCAAGCTCACGATACCAATAGCGCTCCACTTCGGCGCCCGCGGCATGGGCCAGCATGCACTCGATCTCTCGCAGCGCCGCGTTGGCGTCGCCGCGCGCCAGGGCAATGCGCGCCAGACCGGCCGTTGCGTAGTGCGGATCCGGGCCGTCAAACCCCCGACTCAGTACGCGAAACCGCTCGAAGACCTGTTCCGCGGCAGCATGGCGACCCAGCGCCAGTTCGGCCGCACCTAGCTGGAGAAGCGCCTCCAACTCCTTGTCGCGCGCCTGCACGGCTGATGCAATGTCCACCGAGGAACGCGCCAGCCGCAGCGCGCCTGCGCCGTCGCCGACCTTCAAGGCGAGATCGGAGAGAAAACCCATCACCGAACCCTCGAATGACCGGTCTCCCTCGCCCTGATGCAGCCGCAAGGCTGCTTCCAGGTCACGTCTGGCCTGGACGTAGTCCCCAAGCTTCAGCCAACCGTTCCCGACGTTACCCAGCGTGATCGCCTCCGTGCGCTTGTCGCCTGTCTCTCGGCAGATCACCAGGCTTTGTCTACTGAACTCCTGGGCGGCAATCACGTCGCTCGCGAGACTGGCAATGACCGACAGGGAAGCGAGGCATTTGGCCTCCAGCTGACGTAGCCCCAGCGATCGCACCTCCGCGAGCCCCTGGAGCGCCTCGGTCTTGCCCGCTTCCGGATCACCCTTGTAGGCTATCGCGGTCGCCGCGAGCCGCAGCGATAGCAGCCGCAACTGATCGTCCCCCGCGCGTTCCGCCAGCGCCATCGCTCGCCGGGCAGCCGATTCCTGTTCAGACCTGTCAGCCCTGCGCATGGCATGGTCGCTGCGCCTGTAGGCGGCATCGGCGCGCTTTCGGTCGTCGTTCAATGCGTCAGCCAGAAGTTCCAGCGCCTCGATGTCGGCGTGCTGCTCAGCGCGCCGGCCCTGCAGGTCCAGCGTGCGCTCGCGCGCGTCCAGCAGCCGCCAGCGCAGCGTCAGTGCGTCGGAGCCCGGGTCCAGCAGATCCAGCGCTTGCTGCACATGCGACAGCGTGGCGTCGTGGGCGAATCGACTGCAGGCGTACTCGGCCGCGCGAGCATGGAACTCGGCGGCGTTGACCTTGTCGCCCGCTTGTTCGTAGTGCTCGGCGGTGATGCCCAGAAAGTCATTCGCCCGCAGCCCCGTCTGCGCCGCCAGCCAGCGAGCCAGCTTGCCGTGCAGTTCGCGCCTGGTGCGCTTGAGCACGGTGTTGTAGGTCACCTGGTGCAGGATGGCATGCTTGAAGGCGTACTCGCGCAGCCCGTCGACATGGACCGTCGACTCGGCGTCGGCACGGGGCAGCGTGAGATCGCGCCGGACAAGCTCCGGCAACGTATGCCTTGCCTGCACGTCCAGCGCGATCAGAACCTGGTCCCAGAAGACTTGCCCGATGACGCTCGCTTCCTGAAGCGTGAGTCTCTCGGCTGCCGGCAGTCCGTCAAGCCGGGCCTGCAGCACGCCGGTCAGCGTCGCCGGTACGTGCGCGGCCAGCAGCTTGCCGGCGTCGAGGGTCCAGCGCTCTCCGGTCCGGATTGCGCCCTCGTCGATCAGCATGTTGACCAGTTCTTCCATGTAGAAGGGGTTGCCTTCGGCGCGGTCGGCGAGCAGTTCGCACAGAGCCAATGGGATGCTGTCGAGTTTCTTCAGCAACTCATTGGCGAGTTGCCGGCCGTTCTGGCTGTCCAACGGCGCGAGATCGATCCGCTGGTGGGTGACGCCGGTGTTCTCACCGATCAGCCGCCAGTCGCCGCGACGCTCGAACAGCGTGGGCCGGCTCAAGCTCAGCATCAGCATCGGCACGTCGCGATTCACATCGGCGAGGTAGGTCAGAAAGTCCAGGCTCTCGTTGTCGGCCCAATGCAGGTCCTCGAGCTGCAACACGATGGGTGTGCCTCTGTCGGCCCGGTTGCGGGTCGAGAAACGCCGGAACATCTGCGCCGCCGCATGCAGCGCACGGTTGCGGATCTGCTTGGGGTCGTTGAGGATGCCCCTGACGTGCCGGCTGTCGCGCCATTCGATGCCGATCAGGTGGCCCAGCAGGTGGGCGTGACCTTCGGCGGCATCGGCGCCGTCGTCGTGAAGGAACAGCGGCACGACGCCTTGTTCGACCTTGCCGCGCGCCACTTCCAATGTGTCGTCATCGGCGATCTGCAGCCGCCAGGCCAGGATGTCGCGCAGCAGGCCGAAGGGCTGGCCCTGCGTGCGCGCGGCGGCGCGGCCGCGGAAGACGTAGAACTCCTCGGGGCGGACCTCGCTCCAGGCCTCGAACTCGTTCAGCAGTCGACTCTTGCCGATGCCGGCGTCGGCCACCACGGTGACAGCGGTCAGCCTGCGCTCGGCGAACACGCGATCGAAGGCGTCCTGCAGCAGCCTCAGCTCGGCGTCGCGCCCGACCATCCGTGTGGCCACGCCTTCGATCCCGCGTGTGACGATGCGGAACGACCTGGGCTTGGCTCGGTTGACCAAGTAACTCTGCACCGGTGCATCGACCCCCTTCACCGCCAGCGGATCCTGCGCGCTGACCTCGAACAGGCCGCGCACGAGCGCGTAGGTGTCGTGGCTGATGCGCAAGGCCCCGGCCGGCGCGGTCTGCTCCATGCGCGCGGCGATGTTCACCGATGCCCCGTGTATGGCGCCGGGAGCATCAATTGCACCGCCGAGCAAGACGGTGCCGGTGTGCACGCCCACGCGCACATCGAAACCAGCGTGGCCGTGCGCGGCCAGCACTTCAGCGCCCAACGACTGACCGAGCTCGAGCAGCGCCAGACCGCAACGCACTGCACGCTCGGCGTCGTCTTCCTGCCCCTCGTCGGCGCCGAAGGCCGCCAGGATGTTGTCTCCGGCAAACTGCAGCACCTTGCCTTGATGCGCCTCCACGATCCTGGCGCCGCGCGCCAGCGCACCGTCCATCACGGCGCTGACGCTCTCGGGGTCCAATCGCTGACTTAGCTGGGTCGAGCCGACGACATCCAGGAACAGGATGCTGACTTGCCTGAGCGTTTGGGCGGGTTTGCCGACATCGTCGGCCAGCAGCACGGCGAGCTTGGCCCGCGCCGGCGCAAGCAGCGCATCGACGATGTCATCCCCGAGAACCCCGCGCTGGCCCTGCAATGCCGTGATGGCGGCTTGGAGCTGTTGCTGCTCAAGTGACACGGCGTCAAGGATAGGCACTTTTCGCAGTGCGCGACGCGACCCGTCGGCTTGGCGCGCGATATGTTCATGAGGAAGCCCTCTCGCAGATCGGCATCGGTGATCTTGGAAGCCACCTCCTGCAACGCACCACGCCGCGCTGCTGCGCATCTATCGATCGGCGATGGCCGAGTCGCGGCCCTGAACTCGCCAGCCGCCGGCAGCGGTACACATCGCCACAAAGCCACTCTTGATGCCGCCGGGCATCGTGCGGATACTGTCGTGCCGCGAGTCCGCGGACGAGGTGACGAGCATGCCCACGATCGACTACCCGGAAGAGCTTCGCAAGAGTTTCTGGGACAAAAAGAAAGCTGCGCTGCAAGGTGCCGACGATGTGGGCGAGGCGCTGAAGAAGCTCGAGAAGAAGCATCAGGCGATCGACTGGCAGCGCCTGGCCAGCGGCTGGGCCAAGGGCCTGAGCGACGAGGCACTGCTGCGCGGCACTTACGAGGGCCTGGACAAGGACTTCCGCATCAAGGTGATGCCGCTGAAGCTGGAGGCCAACGAGCTTGCAAGCGCTGCCACCAAGGCCGGTAAGGGCAAGGATGCAGTCAAGCCGCTGAAGGACGCCGCGACGCAGATCGACAGGGCGGTGCAGTCCTACGTCGCCGCGCTGGAAGGCGGCCTCAAAGCGCTGGAGCTCGAGTTCACCCAGGCGCTGAAGGCTGCCGAGCCGGCGGCAGCCGACGCTGAAGACGAGCCGTCCAGCGTGCTGACCGACCCCAAGCGGCTGCTCAAGCAGCTGCAGCTGAGCAAGGCCGACCCCTCCCGCCAGCTGAACTTCGCCCTGCTCGACGACGGCAAGCAGGATCCGCTGCTGGCGGTTCACGTGCGGCTCACCGGCCGCAGCATGCTGAACAAGCTGGTCAAGGACAGCGGCATCAAGACCGGCGCGTTCGGGCGGCTGTCGCTCGATGATCTGCTGCTGCTGCTGGTCGTCGAGAAGAAGGTCGCGGGGCTGGTCAAGCGCATCCGCATCCCGATCCGCGCTTGCGGTTTCAAGATCGGCAAGGTCTCGATGCGCGACGAGTCCGGCGCCTTGCTCGAGGAGGGGGACGAGGCGGACGGCGGCGAGGTGCCCGCAGCGCCACCGACCGTCGAAGCCGGCGGCGCGACACCCGCCGGCGAAGCCGGCGGCGCGACACCCACGGGCGAGATCCCTGTCGCACCGCCGGCGCCCAGCGACGAAGCGTTGCGCCTGGCGCAGCGCGCCAAGACCTTGAAGGCTTTGCTCGACCGGCTCGATGCGGCACAGCCGGCACTCGCCGCGCCGCTCAAGCCGGTGCTCGCGGCGGCCGTGGTGGCCCTGCAGGCGCGGCGTTTCGACGACGCGGGGTTGGCGCTGGATGCGGTGGAAGCGCGCGTTCGCGAGGGCTTGGGCGCGCCGCGCGCCGCGCCGGCCGCAGGCCCTGCCGCGTCCGCCCAGGCCACGACGCAGCCCACCGGCCAGACCGCCGCCGACTCGCCGAAGGTCGCCTTCGCCAAGATCAAACTGCAGTGGAACCAGGCCAAGGGCCAGCTCGAGCGTGATCTCGAGGCGTTGCACGCGATGGTGCTTGCCGAGTTCGACGACGCCCAGACGGCCGCGGCAGCGCAGAAGATCCTCGGTGTCACCGGCCGCTTCAACGAAGGCCTGGCCGACACGCTGGACGATTTGTACAACGCCGCCGACGCCGGCACGCAGGCGCGTTTGCGCTCGCAAGCGGCGACGATCGCCGGCAACTACCAGGCCTACGTCGACAACGACGGGCTGGTCGCCCACCTCGAACAGAACCCGTTCATGCCGGTGGCCATCCGCGGCCGGCTGTCGACACCGCTGCAGCAACTGCGCCAGCAGCTCGACGCCTGAACGCCGACCCGACCGATCCGATCGATCCGACCACTGGAGACCGAGCGTGCCCGCCAATCTGATCGTCCCCGTCGCCCGCGCCCCCTACGATGCCCTCGTGCTGCGCACCGATGCCACGGTGGTGGCCGCCAAAGCCGACCCGCTGTTCGTCTTCGACGCCGTGACACCCGCCGTGGAGATCCATGGCGAGTTCCGCGAGCTGGGTCGCAGCGCCAACCGGCGCGGATTCCGCGACCTGCTGAGCCAGGTCCTGCGCGATCCCGAGACGTCGATCGATCGGTTCGGCACGCCGGCCTACAAGCTGCTGACGAAGACGCGCCGCGACCAGGCGCGCGCCGCGCTGGCCAACGTGGCGCCACCGATCGTCGGCGCGGCGCCGCCGCCGCCGGCGCATGGCGTCACCGGCGACATGGGCGCGGCACAGGCCGCACAGCACCTGCTGGCCAACAGCGGCGGCATGGTGCTCGGCTACGACCACAAGGACCAGACCTCCAAGGACTACACCACCGAGGTGATCCGCCAGTCGGGGGGCACCGCGCTGAAGCACCTGTTCGTCGAAGAGCTGGCCTCCGATCTGCAGGTCGAGATCGACGCCTTCCTCGCCGACCCCGCCGCCGAGATGCCCGCGATGCTGCTGACGCGCATCAAGGAGCTTCAGGACAGCTCGTACAAGGCCGACTTCGAGGCCATGCTGTACGCTGCGCGCGAGAAGGGCGTGAAGATCTGGGGCATCGACTCGGCCACCGCCGACCCGCAGGTCACCGACGAGGATCCGCGCTACCACGAGCGCCGGCTCGTGCTGATGAACGCCGAGGCCAAGCGCGTCTTCGACCATGTGCGGGCCACCCACCCGGGCGAGCCGTTCATGGCGCTCACCGGCCAGATGCACGTGAACAGCGCCGAAGGCGGCGTGCCGGGGCTGGCGCAGATCATGGGCGTGCCGGGCTTCACACTGGATGCCGGCAAGCTCGCTTTCTGCCCCGAGGACACCAGCAATCGCGCCACCGTGTCGCCGCTCGAGCGCGAGTGTGTCGAGGCGATCCTGAAGAAGGCCGGCGCCGAGTACCCGGCGTTCGTGACCCAGTACCGGGCCTCGCCGGCGTACCTGGCGATGGCCCCGCAGCCGCAGCTCAACCCCAAGCTTCAGCTGCGCGAGGCGACACTGCTCGCGCAGCGCCTGACGGCGCAGTTCACCGCCGCGGCAACGCTCAACACGCCAGCGGACGTGGCCACCTCGGTAGCCAGCCCGGCGGTGACCGCGGCGCTGGCCACGCTGTTCAATGCCACCGTGCTGCGCACGGACCGCAAGGCCAAGCTGCTGACGGCGGTGAAGGGCGGCAACCTGGCCGCCGTGCAGGCGGCGCTGAACGCCGACCCCTACCTGGCCAGGATGCCGGCCGACGACACCCTGAAGGACACCTTGCTGCACACCGCCTGCGCGGCCGGCAAGCCGGCCATCGTGCAGGAGCTGATCGCACGCGGCGTGAACCCCAACGACGTCGACCTCGCCGGCCGCGCGCCGATGCACCTGGCTCTGCAGCCGCGGGACGGCGCAGCACCGCCGGCGGCCGACCTGGCCGGTGTCGTCGGCCACCTGCTCGCCGGGCACGCCAACCCCGCACTGGCCGACCCCAACGGGCGCAGCGGCCTGGACCTGGCCAAAGCCGGCCCGCTGGCCGATGGTGCCATCGTCGAGCGCTTCGTCGCCGCCGGGGCAGCGCCGGCCACCGATCTCTTCGTCACGCGCTTCGTCGCCGAGGCTGCACGCCGCTACGCCGCGGTGAAGGTGCCAGGCGGCGCCGACGCCGACGAGGCCGAGTCGCGCAGCGCCGCCACCACGCTGGCCGGCACGCTGCCCGGCGCCGGCGTACCGCTGGGCACGGCGGCCGAGGTGAACACGGCGATGGGGCACGCCAGCGTCGTCCAGGAACTGACGCGGCTGACCACGCTGTGGTCGCAGCGCGCGCAGCGCAAGGCCGAGGCGGTGGACGGCATCAAGACCAAGGACCTGGCCAAGCTGCAGGCCGCGCTGAACGCCGACCCGCGCCTGGTCCACATCCCGATCGACGACAGCAAGCACATGGCGCTGGGCCTGGCGGCGCTGGAAGGCGACAAGGCGGCGCTGGCCGAGCTGATCAACGCGCGCGGCGTCAGTGTCGACCAGAAGAACCCGACCGGCCGCACCGCGCTGCACGAGGTGCTGTCGCAGCAGACCTCGAAGACCGACAAGGCCGCCCAGCAACTGGTGAAGACCAAGGCGATGAACCTGATCAGCACCCACGGCGCCAACGTCAACGCGCAGAACGGCCGCGGAGAGACCGCGCTGCACCTGGCGGGCTTTCGCAACAACACGCCGATGATCGGGGCGTTGGCCGAGCGTGCCGGTACCCCCAACGGGCCCGACCCCGACATCCGTGACAAGCGCGGATGGACGGCGCTGGACACGACGCTTGCGGCCACCAACCGCGAGGCCGAGGAGTTGCTGCATGCCCAGGGGCTGGGCGACACCGCGCCGCCGCTGAAGGGCGGGCCGCTGTCGACGGTGGACATCCTCTCGCAGGCGACACGCTGCGAGGACGCTGCCGACGCGCACAAGGCGCGCAAGTTCGTCGAGCAGCTCTACGCCAACGCCGCGCTGCGGCCGATGCTCGACCTGGCCGCCGCGGCGTCGTGCAACGACCGCGACCCGCCGAACGGCGGCCTGCGCCTGTTCGCCAGCAAGAGCAACACCGTCGGCCAGCTGTACGGGCAGACGATCGGCGCCACCGCCGCTTACGACGAGAAGGTCAACTCGCTGCTGTTCCCGCTCGCCAACGATCCCGGCGACGGCAAGGAAGGGGACGCCGTCGGCTCGCTGGCGCACGAGCTGACCCACCTCACGGCGCACCTGGTCAGCAACGACCCGAAGACCTTGCCGTTCACCGACAACGCCGAGAAGGCGGCCTACCTGGCCGCGATCGACGGCGATGTGCGCAAGCTCCATCTGCTCGACGACAGCGACCCGGTGCAGAAGTACATCAAGAACCGCTTCGGCGGGCGCATGGACAGCTACAAGGACAAGCCCGGAACGCACGCGCCCAAGACCGGGCCCGAGTTCGACGAGTCGTTGCTGCAGGAATTCATCGTCGGCGTGCCGCAGGTGGCCGCGGTGTACGGCATGGACGAGCTCGAGAAGCACATGCCGGGCCTGGCGGGCTACTTCAAGAACGTCTGGACGCCGAAGGTGCAGAACACGCTGCTGACCGACCCGCGCTTCGCCAAAGGTCGCGCGAAGATCGACCCGGTGGCCAACCAGGCGGCGGCGCAGGCGCTG
>JANNQO010000112.1:0-3777 GCA_031400795.1 Rubrivivax sp.
CTTGGCCGCTTGGAATTATTTCCAATCGATCAAGAGCCCGGCGAATACCGAGTTCATCAAAAAATGGACCACTTACGCACAAGCCAAAAAGCTCCCTGGCTCCGACAAACCGCTGACCAATGACCCGATGGAGGCCACCTACATCGGCATCTACATGTGGAAGCAGGCAGTCGAAAAGGCCAAGAGCACCGACACCGACAAGGTCATCGCCGCGATTGCCGGGCAGACCTTCAAGGCCCCGAGCGGCATCACGTCCAAGATGGACGAGAAGAACCACCACCTGCACAAGAGCGTGTTCATCGGTGAGGTGAAAGGCGACGGCCAGTTCAACGTGGTCTGGAAGACCCCCGGACCGGTGCAAGCCGACCCGTGGAGCGACTACATCGTCGAGAACAAGGGTAAAAAGAACGAGCCCGAGAAGAAGTAAGCGTGGGGCTGGGAGGGATCTGGCCCCACCGCGCGGCGTGGCTGCTGCTGGCGCTGTACTGGCCGCTGTTCTCGTGGGCGTTGACCGACGCGCAGCGGCTGGCGATCGCCGCTGGCGAGAGTGACGCCCGCATCGCCGCGCTGCACGAGCGGGTGGCGGCGGGCGATGCGGAGCTGGCGCCCTTCCTGCGCGCACTGCTGGCCGGTGACGTGAAGATCGTCGCCGGCCGCGCGGTGCTGGTCAGCGCCGGCCAGGCGCCCGAAGGCGCCGAGGACGTGGTCAACAACAACCGCATGCGCCGTGAGATGGAGGCCGCGCTGGCCGGCCTGGCGCTGTTCTCGCCCGAGCGCAGCGATCGTGCGAAAGCCATCGCCGCGCTGAAGGATCAGATCGACGAAGCGCAGTTGCCGCTGCTGGACAAGGCGCTCGCCGCAGAGACCGACGCCGAACTCAAGCCGCGCCTGCAGCTGCTGCGCGCAGCCGCGTTGATCGCCTCGCCCGACCGCACCAAGCGCCTGGGCGCCGCCAAGCTGCTCGCCGACTCCGGCGACCCCGGCACACGTTCGCTGCTCATCGAGCGCCTGGCCGGCGAGTCCGATCCTGAAGTCAAAGCGGTACTTGCCGCCGCCGCCGACAGCGTGCGGGCGCGGCTGGCCTGGGGCGAGCGGCTGGGCCTCGTCTTCACCGGCATCAGCCTGGGCTCGGTGCTGTTGCTCGCCGCGCTCGGCCTGGCCATCACCTACGGGTTGATGGGCGTCATCAACATGGCGCATGGCGAGCTGATGATGATCGGCGCCTACGCCACTTACCTCGTGCAGAACGCGTTCCGGCAATACCTTCCGGGCGCTTTCGATGCCTACATGCTGGCGGCCATCCCTGCGTCGTTCTTCGCGGCCGCGCTGGTCGGTGCGGTGATCGAGCGCAGCGTGATCCGCTGGCTGTACGGCCGGCCGCTCGAAACGCTGCTCGCCACCTGGGGCATCAGCCTGATCCTGATGCAGGCGGTGCGCTCGCTGTTCGGCGCGCAGAACGTCGCGGTGGAGAACCCGTCGTGGCTCTCGGGCGGCTTGCAGGTGCTGCCGAACCTCATCCTGCCGTACAGCCGGTTGGCGATCCTTGCCTTCGCGGCGTTGGTGCTCGCGGGCATGGCGCTGCTCATCGCTCGCACGCGGCTCGGTCTGTTCGTCCGCGGCGTGACGCAGAACCGGCGCATGGCCTCGTGCCTGGGTGTCGACACGGCGCGCGTGGACACGCTGGCGTTTTCGCTCGGCGCCGGTATCGCGGGCCTGGCGGGCTGTGCCCTGAGCCAGATCGGCAATGTGGGGCCGGACCTGGGCCAGGGCTACATCGTCGACTCGTTCATGGTCGTCGTTACCGGCGGCGTTGGGCAGCTCGCCGGCACGGTCTACGCAGGGCTCGGCCTGGGCGTGCTGTCGAAGTTCCTCGAAGGCTGGCAAGGAGCGGTGCTGGCAAAGATCATCGTGCTGCTGCTGATCGTGGCCTTTATCCAGAAACGTCCACAGGGGCTGTTCGCGCTGAAGGGCCGGAGCGTGGAATGAGAACCATGCTCGGTGTGAAGGGTTGGAGCGCGGTGCTAGTCGCGCTGCTTGTTCTGATTGTCGTGATCCCCGTCGCGAGCCTCGCGATGCCCGAAGGCAGCGCGCTGCGCTTGTCGGAGTTCTACGTCAGCCTGCTCGGCAAGATCCTCTGCTACGCCATCTGCGCGCTGGCGATGGACCTGATCTGGGGCTACACCGGCATCCTGTCGCTCGGCCATGGCCTGTTCTTCGCCCTCGGCGGCTACGGCATGGGCATGTACCTGATGCGCCAGATCGGCCGCGACGGCCAGTACAAGTCCGACATGCCCGCCTTCATGGTCTTCCTGAACTGGAAGGAGTACCCCTGGCATTGGGGCTTCAGTGATTCGTTCGTCGCGCAGATGTTGTTGGTGGTGCTGGTGCCCGGGCTGCTGGCGTTCGTGTTCGGCTACTTCGCATTCCGCTCGCGCATCAAGGGCGTGTACTTCTCGATCGTCACGCAGGCGCTGACCTTCGCGGCGATGCTGCTCTTCTTTCGCAACGAGACCGGCTTCGGCGGCAACAACGGTTTCACCGACTTCAAGCGCATCCTGGGCATCCCCGTCAACACGCCGGGCATGCGCGTGTTCCTGTGCGTGCTCACGGGGCTGGTGCTGATCGGCTTGTTTCTGCTCTCGCGCGCCATCGTGCACAGCAAGGCCGGGCGCGTGCTGCAGGCGATCCGCGATGCCGAAAGCCGCGTGATGTTCACCGGCTACGACCCGATTGCCTACAAGCTCGCGATCTGGACGCTCTCGGCGGTGATGTGCGCCATTGCAGGGGCCCTCTACGTGCCGCAGGTGGGCATCATCAACCCGAGCGAGATGAGCCCGGCGGCGGGCATCGAGATGGCGATCTGGGCTGCGGTGGGCGGGCGCGGCACGCTGATCGGGCCGATCGTCGGCGCGGTGTTCGTCAATGGCGCGAAGAGCTGGTTCACGGCCGTGTTCCCCGAGTTCTGGCTGTACTTCCTGGGGCTGATGTTCATCGCGGTGACTCTCTTCTTGCCGAACGGCCTTGTCGGCCTGTGGCAGCGCATCACGAGGCGCAGCGCATGACGCCCGACCTGATGGAAGCCGGCACACGGCGCCGCGCAGCCCACGCGGCCAAGGCCGCGCAGCAGGCCGGAGGTTCGGGCGGCCGCGCGGCGAGTTTCAGCCGGATCCTCGACCGCCACCAGCCCGACTTCACGCATGGCGTGGCGCTGTACCTGGACGGCCTGACGGTCTCGTTCGACGGTTTCAAGGCGCTGAACAACCTGAGCTTGACGATCGACGTCGGCGAGTTGCGCTGCATCATCGGCCCGAACGGCGCCGGCAAGACGACGATGATGGACTGCATCACCGGCAAGACGAAGCCCGATGCGGGCAAGGTCTTCTTCGGCTCGACGATCGACTTGCTGCGCGCCAGCGAGACCGAGATCGCGCAAGCCGGCATCGGCAGGAAGTTCCAGAAGCCCACCGTCTACGAGCCGCTCACCGTCTACCAGAACCTCGAACTCGCGCTACGTGCCGACCGCAGCGTGCGCGCCACGCTGGCCTGGCGCGCCGGCGACGCCGAGCGAGCGCGCCTGGATGAGCTGCTGGTGTTGATGAAGCTGACCGGCGAAGCGCATCGGCCCGCGGGAGCGCTCAGCCACGGCCAGAAGCAGTGGCTCGAGATCGGCATGCTGCTCGCGCAGGACCCGAAGCTGTTGCTGCTCGACGAGCCGGTGGCCGGCATGTCCGACGAAGAGACCGAGCGCACCGCCGAACTGTTCCTGAGCCTGGCGGG
>JANNQO010000113.1:0-2347 GCA_031400795.1 Rubrivivax sp.
AAGCGATTCGTGCGCTTGAGCGTTGTGAGCACCAACGTCACCACCGGTTCGCTGATCGGGGGCCTCTGCATCCTCGCCGATCTGCGAACCAGCAGCACCGACGTGGCCTTGTTGGGACCGCCGTCGGTGAGCACGGCCACCGTGTCGAACACCTGGAATGACCGGATCGCGGTGATCGTGACCACGAACACCAGCGCCGGGCCCAGCATGGGCCAGGTGACACGGCGAAACCGCTCCCATGCGCCGTCAGCGCCGTCGATGGCGGCGGCTTCGTACAGGTCTTTCGGGATGCCCTTCAGCCCGGCCAGGAACAACACCATGTTCAAGCCCACCGCTTGCCAGATGCCGATCACGCCCAACGCGTACAGCGCGGTGGCGGGGTTCTTGAGCCAGTCGGTCGTGGGCAGGCCCACGGCACCCAGGGCCTGGTTGACGAGGCCGACGGTGGGGTGGAAGGTAAACTGAAAGACCAGCGCCATGGCCAGTAAGGTGGACGTTACCGGCAAGAAGATCAACGTGCGGTACAGGCCCTTCAGCGAATCGCCGGCCTCGATCAGCAGGGCCGCGCCCAGCCCCAGAAACACCGCCGTGGGCACTGTGAAGGCGACATAGGCCAACGTGTTTCGCAGGCTGGTCCAGAAGACCCTGTCGCCCCACAGTTCAACGTAATTGCCCAGGCCGATCCAGGCCAGCGTGGGTGCGCCGAAGCTCCAGTCGGTCAGCGACAGCACGATCACGACCACCGACGGACCGAGCAGCATCAGCCACATCAGGGTGATGGCCGGCCCGGCGAGCACCCACGCGGCCAGCGACTCGGCCCGCGCGCCGGGGTTCGCCCGCCGCGCTGCGGGTTGAGCCAGCCGCGGCCACGTCGGCGCGTCAGACATGCGTCGGCTCCCGATCGCTGCCTTGCAAGAGAGCGGAGCTTGGGCGCAGCACGTGCAGGCCGATGCGACGGCCTTCTTCGTCGAAGGCGAGCACACGCGATGCGTCGACCTCCAGCACCACCGCTTCGGCCAACCGCAGGCCGCGTGCAAGTCTCGGCTCGGCCCGGGCCACCACTGGCTCGGCCTGGTGTTCCAGCACCACGTGAACCAGGGTCTCGGAACCCAGCGATTCGAGATGCCGCACGACGCCTTGCACGGCACCGTGCGGCAAGACGCCGCCGGCTGCCGCGCGCGCACCCGATGCGCCAGCGACGCGCAGTTGCCAGGCTTCCGGCCGCACCGCCAGCTTGAGCGCAGCGCCGTCCGCCAAGTCGACGCGCAACGGCCAGGGCGCGCCGGCAACCGACACTGCAGGCCCGCACACGCTGGCCGCCAGCACGTTGACCTTGGGCGTGCCGATGAACTCGGCCACGCGCAGATCGATCGGGTTGTCGTACAGCTCCTGCGGCGTTCCCAACTGCAGGATTCGACCCCCCATCATCAACGCCACGCGGTCGGACATCGTCATGGCCTCGACCTGATCGTGCGTGACGTAGACGAAGGTCGTTCCAAGCCGTCGGTGCAGGTCGGCAATCTCGGCGCGGGTGTCCACGCGCAGCTTGGCGTCCAGGTTCGACAGCGGCTCGTCCATCAGGAAGACCTTGGGCCGACGCACCATCGCACGGCCCAGGGCCACGCGCTGCCGCTGGCCCCCTGACAGCTGCGCCGGACGGCGCTGCAGCAAGGCCCCCAGGCCCAACGACTGCGCCACCTGGGTCACCTCGGCGTCGATCTCGCGGCGCCGGGTCTGTGACCCGGGCCACCAGCGCCCGACCAGCGGCAGCCGCTGTGCCCAGGACAGCCGCCGCATGACGAGCGGCAAGGCCATGTTCTGGGCCACTGACATGTACGGGTACAGCGCGTAGCTCTGAAACACCATCGCGACGTCGCGCTTCTTCGGCGGCAGGTCATCCACCGGCGCGCCGTCGATCGCCACCCGGCCGACGTCGGCGTGATCCAGGCCCGCGATGATGCGAAGCAGCGTGGTCTTGCCGCAGCCCGACGGGCCCACCAGCGTGAGGAACTCGCCGTCGCGGATGTCCAGGTCGATGCCGTCGAGCACCAAAGTCGGGCCGAAACTGCGGCTGATGCGATTCAGTTGAAGTGCAGCCATGGTTTCAGCCCGCCGTGTGGGCCAGGCGTTCGGCACCGGGCCGGTGCACCCGGGCCGCTGCATCGCCGGGCTTGTCGGCACCGGTCTCGTCTTGCGCATACAGCGCGCGTTCCGACCGCCCTTCGATGGCGCCCGGCGCGCCGTCGAAGACGACGCGCCCGGCTTTGAGGCCGATCAGCCGGTCTGCGAACTCGCGCGCCAGTTCCACCTGGTGGAGGCTGCACAGCACGGCAATGCCCTGGTTGCG
>JANNQO010000114.1:0-15175 GCA_031400795.1 Rubrivivax sp.
TTATCGTATTCCGGTACCAAAATATATTTATGGGGCGAGATCGACCCGCCCTGAGCGCGGAGGCCCGCGGCGGCCGCCCCGAGGAGCGCGACACCGTGAGCAAGAGCGTGCTGAACCTGAGCGTCAACAACCGGACCGAGCAGCACGCGGTGGCCGACAACGCACTGCTGCTCGACGTGCTGCGCGACACGCTGGGCCTGACCGGCACCAAGCAGGGCTGCGACGCAGGCGAGTGCGGCGCCTGCACTGTGCTCGTCGACGACCAGCCGCGGCTGGCTTGCCTGACGCTGGCGGCGACCTGCGCCGGGCGGCGCATCGAGACCATCGAACACCTGGCTGCAAACGGTCGCATCGGACGGCTGCAGCGCGCCTTCCACGAATCGCTGGGCACGCAATGCGGCTTCTGCACGCCCGGCATGATCATGGCGAGCGAGGCGCTGCTGCGCCGCGTTCCGCAGCCCAGCGAGGCGCAGATCCGCGAGGCGCTGGCCGGTAACCTGTGCCGCTGCACCGGCTACGTGAAGATCGTCGAATCGGTGCAGACCGCCGCGGGAGCTGCGCCATGACCCTGGCCGCAAGACGCTGTGGCGGCCAGGCGCCGCAACCTGGCCCGCCACACGACGCGCGCCACGACTGGGTCCAGGCAAGCCCGTCCGCCGGCCGCGCCGGCGTCGGCGTGCGCACGCCGCTGATCGACGGCGTCGACAAGGTCACCGGCCGCGCGCGCTACACCGCCGACCTGCCGTTGGGGCCGGCGCTGGTGGGGCGCATCCTGCGCAGCCCGGTGGCGCACGGCCTGATCCGCGGCATCGACACCACGGCGGCTCGCGCCTTGCCCGGCGTGCGCGCGATGATCACTGGCCAGGACTTCGCTGCGCCCTACGGCGTGATCCCGATCGCGCAGAACGAATGGCCATTGGCGCGCGACAGGGTGCGCTACCGCGGCGAGCCGCTGGTCGCGGTGGCGGCCATCGACGAGGCAACGGCCGCGGCAGCGCTGCGCGCGATCGAACTCGACATCGAACCTCTGCCCGCCTATTTCACGGCCGATGAGGCGCGCGCCGACGCTGCCGTGCTGCTGCACGAGCGCAAGGCCGGCAACATCGAGCGCCAGGTCGAGCAGGAATTCGGCGACGTCGATGCGAGCCTGGCGGTGGCCGATCTGGTGCTCGAGCGCCGCACCACATATGCCGAGGTGGCGCACGGCCAGATCGAGCTGAACGCCGCGGTCGCCTGCTACGAACCCGAAGCCGGGCGCCTGACCACGCATTCGGTGACGCAGGTGCCGTACTACCTGCACCTGTCGCTGGCGCAGGTCCTGGGCATGGATGCCTCGCGCATCCGCGTCATCAAGCCTTTTGTCGGCGGCGGCTTCGGCCACCGCGTCGAGCCGCTGAACTTCGAGATGGTCACGGCCGCACTGGCGCGGGCCGCCGGCGGCACAGTGGCGATGCAGCAGACGCGCGAGGAAGCCTTCCTCACACACCGCGGCCGGCCGGCAACCGACATCCGCCTGAAGATTGGCATGAAGCGCAGCGGTGAGATCACGGCGGTCGACGCCGAGGTCGTGCAGCGCGGGGGCGCCTACGGCGGCTACGGGCTGGTGACGATCCTCTACGCCGGCGCGCTGCTGCACGCGCTGTACCGCGTCGGCGCGGTACGCTTCCAGGGCTTTCGCGTCTACACCAACCTGCCGCCGTGCGGTGCGATGCGCGGCCACGGCGCGGTCGACGTGCGCCACGCCTTCGAGTCGCTGCTCGACGAGATGGCCGGCAGGCTGGGTCTGGACCCGTTCGCGGTGCGGCGCGCCAACCTGATCGAGGCACCCTACCGAACGCTGAACGACCTGCAGGTCAATTCCTGCGGCCTCCCGGCCTGCCTGGACTGGGTCGAGCAGGCCTCGGGCTGGGCGACGCGGCGCGGCAAGCCAAGGCAGGACGCCGGCGTGCGACGCGGGCTGGGTCTGGCCTGCTCGCACTACGTGTCGGGCTCGGCCAAACCGGTGCACTGGAGCGGCGAACCGCACGCGGTGATCAACCTGAAACTCGACTTCGACGGCGGCATCACCATCCTCACCGGCGCATCCGACATCGGCCAGGGCTCGTCGACGCTGCTCGCGCAGGTGGTGGCCGAGGTGCTGATGCTGCCGCTGGCGCGGATCCGCGTCGTCGCCACCGACAGCGCGCTCACGCCCAAAGACAACGGCTCGTATTCGTCGCGTGTGTCCTTCATGGTCGGCAACGCAGCACTACGCGCAGCCGAGGAGCTGAAGCGTGTGCTCGTCGCCGCCGCGGCGCGCAAGCTCGAGGTCACAGCCGACGAGATCGACTGGGCAGGCGAATGCTGCGCCGTAGTCGGTACCGACAAGTCGCTGGCCTTCCCCGAGGTGGTCGAGGCGGCGCTGGTGGACAGCGGCACGCTCACCGTCAAGGGCGTGTGGTCGACGCCCAAGGAAACCCAGGGCGGCAAGTTCCGCGGCGCGGCCGTCGGCTCGACCGCAGGCTTTTCCTACGCGGCGCAGGTGGTCGAGGTCAGCGTCGACGAGGACACCGGCGTCGTCAAGGTCGAGAAGGTGTGGGTGGCCCATGACTGCGGCTTCGCCATCAACCCGCTGGCTGTCGAGGGCCAGGTGCAGGGCGCCGTGTGGATGGGCATGGGGCAGGGCTTGAGCGAGGAGACGCAGTACCACGAAGGCCTGCCGCTGCGGCCGAACTTCCTCGACTACCGCATCCCGACCATCGCCGAATCGCCACCGATCGAGGTCAAGCTCATCGAGAGCATGGACCCGCTCGGCCCCTTCGGCGCCAAGGAGGCGAGCGAGGGTGCGCTGCACGGCTTCCCGCCGGCGCTGACGAACGCCATCTTCGACGCCACCGGCATCCGCCTGCTCGAACTGCCGGCCACGCCCGACCGCGTGCTCGAAGCCCTCCATGCGCGTCGGCGCGAACAGCGGCTGCACGCGCGGCGCAACCAGGCGCCGGCCGCCACTGCGCCGGCCAAGTAGCCATGCAACAGCTGCCCGATTTCCGCCTGTCGCGCCCGGCCAGCTATGCCGAGGCGGCTGCGCTGCTGGCCGGCGATCCGGGCGCGCGGCTGCTCGCCGGCGGCACCGACCTCATGCCCAACCTGCGCCGCGGGCTCGAGGCGCCATCACGGCTGGTCGACCTGGGCCAGGTGCAAGGCGCCGATGAGGTCGAATTCCGCGACACGGAACTGCAGCTCGGCGCCGGCGTCACGCTCGCCCGGCTGGCGGCAGACCCGCGCATCACCAGCGACTACACCGCGCTGGGTGAGGCAGCGCGTGCCGCAGCCGGCCCCGCCCACCGCAGCGTCGCCACACTCGGCGGCAACCTGTGCCTGGACACGCGCTGCGTGTTCTACAACCAGAGTGCCTGGTGGCGCCAGGCCAACGACTTCTGCCTGAAGCGCGATGGCAGCATCTGCCATGTCGCGCCGCAGGGCACACGCTGCCACGCTGCGTTCAGCGGCGACCTGGCGCCCGCGCTGATCGCGCTCGGCGCCCAAGCCGAGTGGCTGTCGCCGCGCGGCACGCGCAGGCTGACACTGGCTGACTGCTATCGCGACGATGGCGCGGCGCACCTGACGAATCAACGCGATGAAGTCCTGGTGCGCGTGTGCGTGCCGGCGCCTTCGGCGGGATGCGTCAGCGGCTATCGCAAGGCGCGGGTGCGCGGCGCGATGGATTTCCCACTCGCCGGCGTGGCCATCGCGCTGCGCCTGAAGGACGGCATGCTCGGCGCATTGCGGGTGGCGCTGACCGGCACCAATTCCCACCCGCTGTGGCTTCAGGGTACCGATACGCTGCTCGGCAAGCCCCTGGACGATGCGAGCCTGGCGGCGCTGGGCAAACTGGTCCAGAAGCAAGTCAGCCCGATGCGCACGACGGTGACGCACTCGAACTATCGGCGGCTCGTGGCCGCCGTGCATGCGCAGCGCCTGCTGCGCGATCTGGCCGCCGCCCGGCCGTCAAGCTGACCGTAGGCGCCTCATGCCATGCCCGCACTGCCGACGCCTGATGGCTGACGAATGCGCGGCCGAGTCCTTGTACTGTGCCGGCGCCGTCGCAACGACGATGAATGCGGCGGCAGTGCTGCTCGACGGCCAGGACGCACAACGCCCGGCGCTGGTCTGTGCCACCGGCCAGAGCCTGGACTACGGCGCGCTGCGCGACCGCGTGGCTCGCACTGCGGCGCTCTGGCGGGAGCGAGGGGTCGGGCCGGGCCATCGCGTCGCGATCAAGCTGTCCGACGGCCCGGATTGGGTCGTCGCCTTCCTCGGCACGATCTGGTGCGGCGCGATCGCGGTCGGCGTCAACCCGTGCGTGCCGGTGGCCGACTGGCAGTACATCCTGGACGAGGCCGGCTTCAGCGTGATCCTGGCCGAATCGCCAGCGGACACCCCTTCGCCCTGGCGCGAACGCGTGCTGCTGCAAGGCGAATGGCGCAACGCGCTGCAGCATTGCGCTGCCCTCGCTGCACAGCCGATGGACGAAGATGCGCCTGCCTTCTGGTGCCATTCGTCAGGCACCTCGGGCAAGCCCAAGGCGGTGGTGCATGGCCATCGCTTCGCGCGACAGATTGAACAGATCTCGCGCGATGCGCTGGGTATCACCGGCGGCGACCGCCTGTTCGCCAGCTCCAAGCTGTTCTTCTCGTACCCGCAGACGAACAGCCTGTTCGCCGGCTTGAAGCTGGGCGCCACCGTGATCCTCGACGCGCAGTGGCCGACGGCCGCCAGCGTCGCCGCCACGGTGGCCGCGCAGCGCCCGACCGTGCTGCTGAGCGTGCCCTCGCTGTACCGCAACCTGCTGCACGAGGGCCACGCCCCGGGCATCGCCCGGGCCGGCGTGCGCCTTTGCGTGTCAGCCGGCGAGGCGCTGCCGGCCAGCCTGCGCGACGCGTGGCGGCAGCAGACCGGGCTGGGCATCGTCGACGGCTACGGCGCCTCGGAGACGCTGGTCCTGGTGATGATCGACCGCGGCGACGATCAAGGCTTCGCGCCGTCGCCCGGGGTCGATGTCCGGCCGTTGTCCGAAGTTGCGCCTGGCACGCCCACGCGGCTGTTGATCCGCGCGCCGACGCTGGCGCTGGGCTACCTCGATCGGCCGCAGGCCCAGACCGAGAACTTCCGCGACGGCGCGTTCTGCCCGGCCGACCTGTTCGAGCGTGACGACACGGGGGGTTGGCGCTTCGCCGGCCGCGAGGACTCGCTGGTGAAGATCCACGGCCGCTGGGTCAACCTGGTCGAACTCGAGGAGCGCCTGTCGTTGCGCGCCCCCGGCATCGCCGAGGCCGCTGCCGTGTGTGTGCCCGACGGCGATGGCGTGGACGCGGTCGCGCTCTTCTTCGTCGCCAGCGACAGCGCCCGAGTCGAGGCCGCGTTGCGCGCCGCGGCCCTGGCGATGCCGCCGCACCAGCGGCCGCGCTGGCTGCACGCAGTGGACGCCCTGCCCCGCACGCCGACCGGCAAGCTGCTGCGGCGCAAGCTGCAAGCACTGCATCACATGCTGGAATGAACTCATGGCCGCGATCGTCTGGACCGAGCAGATCGGCCGCGTGCTCGTGGCCACGCTGTCGCGTCCTCCCGTCAACGCACTCGACGACAAGCTGATCGCCGCGCTCGATGCTGTGCTCGACCGCGCGATCGAGGATCACGACATCACCGTGCTGCACCTGCGCAGCAACCAGCGCGCCTTCAGCGCGGGCGCCGACCTGGCGCTGATCGAAGCCTGCTTTGCGACGCCGCAGGGCCCTGACGCGATGACCGATGTGGTGCGCGAGATGCAACGGCTGTACTGGCGCCTGGAGTCCGCGCCCTTGGTCACGCTGGCCGAGATCGGGACTCTCGCGCTCGGCGGCGGGCTGGAACTGGCACTGGCCTGCGACCTGCGCGTGGCCGCGCTGGAGGCCCGCCTGGGCTTGCCTGAAGCGCGCCTGGGTCTGCTGCCCGGAGCCGGTGGCACGCAACGCCTGACCCGGCTGTGCGGCCCGGGCCTGGCCAAGCGGCTGATCCTTGGCGCCGAACTCATCGACGGTGCAATGGCCGAACGCCTGGGGCTGGTGCAGTGGGCCGTGCCACGCGACGCACTGGCCGAATTCGCGCACGACATTGCCAGCCGCCATGCCGCCATGCCGAAGGCCGCGCTGGCCGCCAACAAGCGCTGCATCGCCGCCGCCACGGATCCCGCGCGTGACGGCTATGCCGACGAGATTTCCGAAACGCGCACGCTCTATGACCACGCCGACACACGCCTCAAGGTGTCGAACTTCCTGGCCAAACGGGCCCATTGATCCCCCTCGACAGGAGCGCCATGGACTTCGACAACCAGATCGCCATCGTCACCGGCGCGGCCTCCGGCATCGGCCGTGCCACGGCCCAGGCTCTGGCCAAGGCCGGCGCCCATGTGATCGTCGCCGACATCGACGCCGCGGGCGGCGAGGCCAGTGCCGCGGCCATCCGCGCGCAGGGCCACCGGGCCACCTTCATGCAGGTGGACATGACCGACGCGGCCTCGGTCGCAAACTTCGCGGCGGCAGCCCAGGCCTCGTATGGAGCGATCGACGTGCTCGTCAACGCCGCCGGTTGGGGCCGCACCGCACCCTTCGTCGAGGGCACGCCCGAGTTCTGGGACAAGCTCGTCGCGCTGAACTTCGTCGGCCCGATGATGCTGGCCAAGGCGGTGCTGCCGGGCATGATGGAGCGCGCGCACGGCAAGATCGTGAACATCGCCAGCGACGCCGGGCGCGTCGGCAGCCTGGGCGAGACGGTGTACTCCGGCGCCAAGGGCGGGCTGATCGCCTTCACCAAGTCGCTGGCGCGCGAGACCGCGCGCTACCGCATCAACGCCAACTGCGTCTGCCCCGGCCCGACCGACACGCCGCTGATGGCCGCCGTGCCCGACAAGGTGCGGGACGCGCTGATCAAGGCCATCCCCTTCCGTCGCCTGGGCAAGCCCGAGGAGGTGGCCGAGGCGGTGCTGTTCTTCGCCGGCCCCGGCGCCGCCTACATCACCGGCCAGGTGCTCAGTGTCAGCGGCGGCCTGACGATGGCCGGCTGAGAGGCTGGCAGACGACCCACGAAAGCCTGAAGCCATGAACGAGGGCAACTGATGGCCGGCCGGTGCCGCGACCTGCCGCCGGCTGCGATCAGTGGCACCTCGGCGTCGGCTGGGCCGGCGCGGCGCTGGCACGACGCGCAGGGCGAACACATCGACGTGCGCGGCCTGCCGCCGCCGCAGCCGCTGGTGGCGATCCTGCGGCTGGTGCACGAACAGGGCGACAGCGGCGTGGCGGTCATCGTGCACCACGACCGCGACCCGCGTGCGCTGTACCCGGAGCTGGCCGAGATCGGCTGGACCGCCACGCGACTGGTGTCCGACGCGAGCCTGGTGCTGCTTCGGCTCGAACGCGCAACGTGAAGCGCCGCGGCGGCACCTTTCTGGTCGGGGCGACGAGCCGCCTGCTGCCGATGTCGGTGCCGTTCCGCTTCTTCGGCGCGGCCGTCGCCTTCCACGTGCTGGCCTGGCTGGCGCTGCTGGCCGGCACGCCGCGCCTGCCGCGATTCGCGGGCGGGCTGGACTGGCCACTGGCCGCCCTGCACCTGGTCACGCTGGGCGTGCTCGTCATGACCGCGCTGGGCGCCAGCCTGCAGCTGCTGCCGGTGGCCACGCGGCAGCCCGTGCGCTGGACACGCTGGCCGGCCGCGATCTGGGCCGTCTACACACCGGGCGTGGCCGCGGTGGCGCTGGGCATGGGCATGGGCCGGCCGTGGCTGCTCGGCGCGGGCGCCGGTGCGGTGGTGCTGGCGCTGCTCGGCTGGGGTGCGCTGCTGGCCGCGAACCTGCGCCACGCCCGTGGCATGCCGGGGGTCGTGGCGCACGGCTGGGCTGCGCTCGGCGCGTTGCTGGTGATGCTGATCTCGGCGCTGGCGCTGTCCGCGACCTACCTGGGTGTGCCGCTGCTCGACCGCCCGACGGCACTGGCCCTGCACGTCGCGTTCGCAGCCTATGGCTTCATGGGTCTGCTGGCGCTGGGGTTCTCCTACATCCTGGTGCCGATGTTCGCCCTCAGCGCAACGCCAGACGAGCGCCAGGCGATCGCCTCGTGCAGCCTGGCCACGGCCGCGCTGACCCTCGCTGCAGCGGCCGCGTTCGGCGTCGCACCCCTGCCGCTGCGCCTGGCGGCGCTGGCACTGGGCGCAAGTGCCGCCGCTTTGCACCTGCGCCTGATGCTGGCGGCGCTGCGCACGGGTCTGCGGCGGCAACTCGGCCGATCGTTCACGCTGGTGCGCATCGGCTGGGGTGGCCTCGCGGCGAGTCTGCTGCTTGCTTGTGCGGTGTCGCTCGACCTGCCGTGGGCCGGCATGCCCACGCTGTGGACGCTGGCACTGATCGGCGGCTGGCTGCTGAGCTTCGTGCTCGGCATGCTGCAGCGCATCGCGCCTTTCCTGGCTTCGATGCACGCCGCAGGCAGCGGCCGGCGAGCGCCCACACCGTCGTCGCTGAGCGCGCAGCGTCCGCTCGCGCTGCACTTCGCCGCGCACCTGGCGGCGCTGGCGGGCCTGGCGCTGGCGGTGCTGGCCGACAGCCCCGTACTGGCGGCAGCGGCAGCCGCGGTGGGAGCGCTCGGCGCGGTGGCTTTCGCGGCGTTCTTCGTCGCACTGCTGCGGCGATTGCGCGGGCATGCGCCGTCCGGGTCCGCGGCGAAACCACCCGCGGCTTGATGTGCATTAAGGCCATGCGCCGGCATCCTCCTTATTCTGGTACCGCACTACCACTTTAGAGCTCTTCTCCGATGATCTTCATGCGCCAGGTCAGCCAGACGCTCGACACCGAGCACCGCAATGCACTCGAGGTGCTCGGCCGGCTCGAGCAGGCCTGCGTGCGGCGACCACGCGCAGCGGCGCAGGATGCGCAATTCGCCGCGCTCGCCGGCGCGTTCGCCCGCCTGGTCGAACACGACATCGGGTCGCATTTCGAATTCGAGGAGCGCGAGTTGTTCACGCGCATGCTCGACGCCGGCGAGGGCGACATCGCCGGCTTGCTGCAAGAGGAGCACGACGCCATCCGCGAGGCGGCGGCAGAGGTCCTGCCGCTGGCGCGCGCGGCCGCCGCAGGGACCTTGCCCGAGAACGACTTCGATGCGTTCAAGCGCGGCGTGCTGGAGATCGTCGAGCGCCAGGTGTCGCACATCCAGAAGGAGACGATGGCGCTGTTGCCGCTGCTCGACGACCTGCTCGACGACGACACCGATCGTCAGCTGAGCATGGTCTACGCGTCGACCTGAGGCCCACCCCTCGAAGAGACATAAACCGCATGCACAGCGACTCCCGAAACGAGACCCGGATCCGTGCATTGGTCCAACAGGATCTCGAAGCCGTCGTCTCGATCGACGCGGCAGCCGAAGGCCGCACGCGCCGCGCCTATTTCCAGCGCCGGCTGAATGCCGCGCTGGCGCAGCCGGCGCTGCACGTGCAACTGGCCGCGGTGGACGCATCCGGGCTGGTCGGCTACATGCTCGCGCGCCATACCAGCGGTGAGTTCGGGCGCGCGTCGCCGGGCCTGCGCCTGGAAGTCGTCGGCGTGCGCGGCGACCGGCGCGGCCAAGGCGTGGGCCGGCAGTTGCTGGACGCGATGGCCGGCTACGCGCTGCGCCACAGCGTTGCCGAGTTGCGCACGACGGCGGTCTGGACCGACGCGCGCATGCTGCAATGGCTGCACGCGATGGGCTTCCTGCTGGCGCCCGACCGCGTGCTGGACTGTGCCGTCGGCGACGGCTACCAGTCCGAGCGCGGCGACGCTCTGGACCTGCCGGCCGACGACAGCCGCGGCCGCGAGATCGACTACGGCGCGACCGAGGCCAACGACTTCGAGCGCGTCGGCAAGCTGTTGGCGGACGTGCGCGTGATGCACCCCGAAGACCTGTCGCAGATCTGCCGCATCGACCACCAGATCACCGGCCGCAACCGCCGGGCCTACATCGCCGAGAAACTCGGTGAGGCGATGGACGACTCGGCCATTCGCGTCTCGCTCACGGCGCGCCTGGACGGCGCGATCGTCGGCTACCTGATGGCGCGCGCCGACCTTGGCGACTTCGGGCGTACCGAGCCCGTCGCCGTGCTCGACACGATCGGCGTGGATCCGGCCTACGCACGCCACGGGGTCGGCCATGCGCTGCTGTCGCAGTTGTTCGCCAACCTCGGCGCGCTGCGCATCGACCGTGTCGAGACGGTGATCGCGCCGGCAGACCTGCCGCTGCTGGGCTTGCTCTACAGCACCGGGTTCAAGCCGTCGCAGCGGCTGGCCTTCGTACGGCGTCCGTGACACGGCGACCCGGCAGAGCCCGCACCGCCTTCAAGCCCGTTGTTGCCACCCCAAGGAGAAGCACCATGAACCCGTTGCGCACGATGATCCTTGCCGCCACCGTGCTCGGCCTCGCGCCGGCCGGCGCTCAGACTCCGGCCAGGCTCAAGGTCGGGCTGATGCTGCCCTACACCGGCACGTTTGCCGCGCTGGGCAATGCCATCGAGAACGGCTTCAGGCTGTACGTCACGGAGCAAGGCGGCAAGCTCGGCGGCCGCGAGATCGAGTTCGTCAAGGTCGACGACGAATCCGACCCGTCCAAGGCCACCGACAACGTCAACAAGCTGATCAAGCGCGACAACGTCGACGTGCTGGTCGGCAGCGTGCACTCCGGCGTGGCCATGGCGATGGCCAAGGTGGCCAAGGACAGCGGCACGCTGCTGATCGTGCCCAATGCCGGTGCCGATGCCGTCACCGGCGCGATGTGCGCGCCCAACGTCTTTCGCAGCAGCTTCAGCAACTGGCAGCCGGGCTATGCGATGGGCGAGGTGCTGGCCAGGAAGGGGCTGAAGAACGTCGTCACCATCACCTGGAAGTACGCCGCCGGCGACGAGATGGTGCGTGGCTTCAAGGAAGCCTTCGAGAAGGGTGGCGGCAGGGTCACGAAGGAGCTGAACCTGCCCTTCCCGAACGTCGAGTTCCAGGCGCTGCTGACCGAGGTCGCTTCGGCCAGACCCGACGCGGTGTTCTCGTTCTTCGCTGGTGGCGGTGCGGTGAAGTTCGTCAAGGACTACGCGGCGGCCGGTTTGAAGAAGAGCATTCCGCTGTACGGCACCGGCTTCCTCACCGACGGCACGCTGGAGGCGCAAGGCGAAGCCGCCGAGGGCCTGCAGACCACACTGCACTACGCCGATGGCCTGAACACGCCCCGCGACAACGCCTTCCGCCTGGCCTACGCCAAGAGCTTCAAGCTGCAGCCAGACGTGTATGCCGTGCAGGGCTACGACGCGGCGCAGATCCTGGGCACGGGCCTGGCCGCGGTGAAGGGCGACGCGAGCAGGAAGGCCGAGTTCGTCGCGGCCGTGGAGAAGGCCAGGATCGACAGCCCGCGCGGTGCGTTCTCGCTGTCCAAGGCGCACAACCCGGTGCAGGATATCTACCTGCGCCAGGTCGGCGCCAGAGAGAACAAGGTCATCGGCGTGGCCAGCAAGGGCCTCACCGATCCGGCGCGAGGATGCAAGATGTAGCCGCAGTCGCGGCTGCGCCCTGCGACCGCGTCCTGCGGCAGCGCCATGGACCTTGCCACCTTCCTCATCCAGTGTCTGAACGCACTGCAGTACGGACTGCTGCTGTTTCTGGTCGCGTCCGGGCTGACGCTGATCTTCGGCATCATGGGCGTCATCAACCTGGCGCACGGCAGCTTCTACATGATCGGCGCCTACATGGCCTTCGCGCTGGCGGCGCCCGTGGGCGCCACCTTCGGTGGCGGCTTCTTCGCCACGCTGGCCGTCGGCCTGTTGCTGGCGGTGCTGCTGGGTTATGCGCTGGAGTGGGCCTTCTTCAGCTTTCTGTACGAGCGCGAGCACCTGCAGCAGGTGCTGATGACGTACGGCCTGATCCTGGTGTTCGAAGAACTGCGCAGCCTGCTCGTCGGCGACGACGTACACGGCGTGGCCGCACCGCCCTGGCTGTCAGGCACGTTGCCGCTGGGCGAGACCATGACCTACCCGGTGTACCGGCTGTTCATCTCGGCCGTGTGCCTGACCCTGGCCGCGGGCATGTACGTCGTCTTCACCCGCACGCGCCTGGGCATGATGATCCGCGCCGGCAGCACCCACCGCGAGATGGTGCAATCGCTGGGCATCGACATCCAGTTCCTGTACCGCGTGGTATTCGCCGCCGGCGTGGCCATCGCCATGCTCGCCGGCATGGTGGCCGCGCCCGTGTCGTCGGTGTATCCGGGCATGGGCAACACCGTGCTCATCGTCTGCTTCGTGGTGGTCGTCATCGGCGGCATCGGCTCGATCCGCGGTGCGCTGCTGGCCGCGCTGCTGATCGGCTTCGTCGACACCTTCGGCAAGGTGCTTCTGCCGCAGGCCGCCGGCGTGCTGGTGTACGTGCTGATGGCGCTGATCCTGCTGTGGCGGCCCGACGGCCTGTTCAGAGCGGGCTGAGGCGGTGAAGCCTGACCTGGCCTTCGTCGTCGCCGCCTTCGTGCTGCTGGCGGCCTACCCGCTGGTGGCCGGAAGCTACGGCATCGACCTGGTCGCCAAGATCATGGTGTACGCCATCTTCGCGCTCAGCCTCGAGTTGCTGGTCGGCGGCACCGGGCTGGTGTGTTTCGGGCAGGCCGCGTTCTTCGGCATCGGTGCCTACGCCACGGCGCGGCTGTCGCCGCTGGACGCGCCGGCCGCGCTCGCCTGGCTGCTGCCGGCGTGCATGGGCGCGGGCGCGCTGTACGCGCTGGCCGTCGGCGCGCTGTCGCTGCGCACGCGCGGCGTGTACTTCATCATGGTCACGCTGGCCTTCGCGCAGATGGCCTACTACGTGGTGCACGACACGCCGCTGGGCGGCGGCACCGACGGCATCTATCTGAATGCCAAGCCGGTGATCGGCGCCGGGCTCGATCTGGAACAGCCGCTGGTGCTGTATGCCTTCATCCTCGCTTGCCTGGTGCTGGTGTTCGCTTTCCTGGCGGTGCTGCGGCGCTCCCGCTTCGGCCGCGCGCTGGCCGGAATCAAGGCCAACGAGCAGCGCATGCGCGCCTCGGGCTTTTCCACCTACCCTTACAAACTGGCGGCGTTCACGATCTCCGGTGGCATCGCCGCGCTGGCCGGCTTCCTATTCGCGGTCAAGGACGGCTTTGTCAACCCCGAGCTGCTGAGCTGGCACTTCAGCGGCGCAGTGCTGATCATGATCATCCTCGGCGGCCTGGGTCACCTGCGCGGCGCGCTGGTCGGCGCATTCGCCTTCACGTTGCTGCAGGAGTTTTTCAAGTCCGAGGCGATCTTCGGTGCCTTCGCCAAGCACTGGATGCTGGGCCTGGGATTGAGCATCATCGCCAGCGTGGCGCTGCTGCCGCGAGGCCTGGTGGGCGTGCCGGCGCAGTGGCGCGAGCGGCTCGTCGGGCGGCAGTCCGTCGCGCGCGGTCCGGCGGGCCGGCGGTGAGCGGCGGCCGCATGCGGCCCGAACGGGCTTGCACCCCGATGCGCGGCGCGGAGCCGTCGTCATGACCGAGGCGAGCGTGCTTCTGCGTGGACACGGCATCACGCACCGCTGGGGCGGACTGGTGGCGGTGGACGACGTGTCGATCGCACTCGAGCGCGGCAGCGTGCATGCCGTGATCGGCACCAACGGCGCGGGCAAGTCCACACTCGTCAACGTGCTGGCCGGCGAGGTCGCGCCCAGCGCCGGTCGCGTTGAGCTGCTCGGGCGCGACGTCACCGCCTGGTCGCAGCCGCGTCGCGCCCGCGCCGGCCTCGGCCGCAGCTACCAGCGCACCAACATCTTTGCGAATTTCAGCGTGCTGGAGAACTGCCGCCTCGCGGCGCAGGCGCGCGCGCAGCGTCCGTGGGACTGGTGGAGCGATGCGCGCTGCTGCCGGGCCAGCACGCTTGCCGCGCACGAGGCCGGCGCGCGCGCCGGGCTCGGCGAGCTGCTGGAGCGCAGCGCGGGGCTGCTGTCGCATGGCCAGAGGCGGCAGCTCGAGATCGCCATGTGCCTGGCCATCGCACCCGCCGTGCTGCTGCTCGACGAACCGCTCGCCGGCATGGGCGCAGAGGAGACCGAACGCATGCTCGCGCTGCTGACCGAGCTGAAGGCCGGCCATGCCATCCTGCTGGTGGAGCACGACATGGATGCCGTGTTCCGCATCGCCGACCGCATCACGGTGATGGTGAACGGCGCGGTCATCGCGTCGGACACCCCCGAGGCGGTGCGTGCCAACCCTGCCGTGCAGGCCGCCTACCTCGGCGGTGCGCAGTGAGCCCGCGATCACGAAGTGATGGACACCATTCTCGAGGCGCATGACCTGCACGCCTGGTACGGCTCCAGCCATGTGCTGCATGGCGTTGACCTGTGCATCGCGCGTGGCCAGACCGTCGGCCTGCTCGGTCGCAACGGCATGGGCAAGAGCACGCTGATCCGCACACTGGTCGGTCACGTGGCGCAGCGCGACGGGCAGATCCAGATCTTCGGTCGCGACATGTCACGCGCCCGACCGCACGAGGTGGCCCGCTCGGGTGTGGCCTACGTGCCCGAGGGCCGCGGCGTCTTCCCGAACCTGAGCGTGCGCGAGAACCTGGTGATGGCCGCTCGGCGCGGCCACGACGGCCGCGACGACTGGCCATTGGAGCGTGTGTTGCGGACGTTCCCGCGCCTGCACGAGCGCTTCGACCACCTGGGCGCGCAGCTGTCCGGCGGCGAGCAGCAGATGCTGTCGATCGGCCGCGCGCTGATGACGCACCCGGCGCTGCTCATCCTGGACGAGGCCACCGAGGGCCTGGCGCCGCAGATCGTGGCCGAGATCTGGCGCGTCATCGGCGAGATCCGGCGCTCCGGCATCGCCACACTCATCGTCGACCGCGACTACCGCAGGGTGCTGGCGCAGGCCGGTCGAGCGCTGGTGCTTCAGAAGGGGCAGGCCGTGCTGAGCGGCCGTGCCGACGAAGTCGCCGGCAGCGCGGCGCTGTCGGCTTACCTGGGGCTTTAGACCTAGCCGTGCAGCGACTCGTACTTGGCCATCAGCTCCTCGGGCGACTCGGAGAAGTCGGGGTTCGGCACGATGAAGTCGCCCGGGCACACCAGCTTGCACTGCGGTTCGTCCTCGGCGCCCACGCACTCGGTGCAGCGCAG
>JANNQO010000115.1:0-43363 GCA_031400795.1 Rubrivivax sp.
GCTCACGCTGCCCCACCCGCGCCTGCATCGGCGCGCCTTTGTGCTCGTACCGCTGCTGGAGGTCGCGCCTGATCTGGCTGCTCCGGGCCTCGGTCCGCTCGCTCCCTACCTGGCCGCGCTGCCTCACCAAACCATCGAACGTCTGCCATGATCGCTTTCCCGGTCAGCGCATTCAGCGTGCCTCCTAGAATGCCTGCCATGTTCCGAAAGCTGCTGCCCCGCGAAGGTAACTTCTTCGAGCTCTTCAACCAGCATGGCGAGCACATCGGGCAGGGGTCGCGTTCGTTCCTGGCGATGGTGCAGAGTTATGGCGACGTCTCGCTGCGCGCCAAGCATGCCGCCGACGTCGACGCCGCGGAGCGTGCCGCCGACAAGATCACCGCCGAGGTGAATCGCGAGCTGCACCGTACCTTCATCACGCCGATCGATCGCGAGCAGATCCATCGCCTGATCAACGCGATGGACGACATCTGCGACCTGTTGCAGGACTCCAGCGAGGTGATGTCGCTGTACGACCTGCAGAAGGTCAGCGACGACGTGCTGCGCCTGACCGAGATCTCGGTGCGCTGCTGCGAGCGTGTGCAGCATGTGGTCTCGCTGCTGCCCAAGCTGCGTGACGCCAGCGTGGCGGAGGCGGCGCTGAAGACCTGCGAGGAAATCGACCGGCTCGAATCCGACGCCGACCGGGTGATGCGCGACGCGATGTCGCGACTGTTCCGCGAAGAGCCCGACACGCGCGAATTGATCAAGCTCAAAGCCGTCTACGAGCATCTCGAATCAATCTCCGACCGCTGCGAGGACGTGGCCAATCTGGTCGAAGGCGTCGTGCTCGAAAACTCCTGAGCCGATTCGGGAGTGACCACGATGCAGGCCATGCCGGTCGAGTTCTGGGTTGTCGTGCTGCTCGTGCTGCTGGCGCTGCTGTTCGACTTCATGAACGGCTTCCATGACGCCGCGAACTCGATCGCCACCGTCGTTTCCACCGGTGTGTTGAAGCCGCAGCAGGCGGTGGCCTTCGCGGCCTTCTTCAACGTCGTGGCGATCTTCGTCTTCCAGCTGAAAGTGGCGGCCACGGTGGGCAAGGGCATCGTCGATCCGGGCATCGTCGACCAGCACGTGGTGTTCGGAGCGCTGATCGGCGCGATCGCCTGGAACGTCGTCACCTGGTGGTACGGCATTCCTTCCAGCAGCTCGCACGCGCTGATCGGCGGCATCGTCGGCGCCACGCTGGCCAAGGCCGGCGCCGGGCCGCTGATCGGCAGCGGCGTGTTGAAGACGGTGGCGTTCATCCTCCTCTCGCCGACGCTCGGGTTCCTGTTCGGCTCGCTGCTGATGGTGGCGGTGGCCTGGATCTGCCGGCGCATGAGCCCGCTGCGCGTGGACAACTGGTTCCGCCGCCTGCAGCTCGTCAGCGCGGGCCTGTATTCGCTGGGCCACGGCGGCAACGACGCGCAAAAGACGATCGGCATCATCTGGATGCTGCTGATTGCCGCCGGCTACAGCTCGCAGGCCGACAAGATGCCGCCGAGCTGGGTGATCTGGTGCTGCTACATCGCGATCGGACTCGGCACGCTGTTCGGCGGCTGGCGCATCGTGAAGACGATGGGACAGCGCATCACGAAACTGAAGCCGGTGGGTGGCTTCTGCGCCGAGACGGGCGGCGCGGCCACGCTCTTCATCGCCACGGGGCTGGGCATTCCGGTTTCGACCACGCACACCATCACCGGTGCGATCTTCGGCGTCGGCTCGGTGCGCGGCGCGTCTGCGGTGCGCTGGGGGCTGGCCGGCAACATCGTGCTGGCGTGGGTCTTCACGATCCCCGTCACGGCGTTCATCGCCGCGGTGTTCTACGGTGTCAGCTTGCTGCTGTTCTGACTCGATTCGAGTTGCCACTCGAAGAAGCGCTGCCCGCTGTAGGCGATGGTGCCCATCAGCACCGCGCCGCCGATCAACAGTGACGTGATCGCGGCCAGCACCGGCCCCCAGCCGGTGGCCGGGCCGGGGCGGCCCGGGTTGTGGCGCGCGTCCCACCTTTCGTCCGGCGTCAGGGCCCAGACGATGGCCACCAGCATGGCCTGCGAAATCATCAGCCCGAGCAGCGGCACGAGCAGCCAGGACAGGCGGTCGTCCTGGCCGAGGCTGCGCATGCGTTCGACGCCGATCAATCCCAGCGCCGTGACCGGCACGTGCAGCCAGCCGATCCCATCGCGCAACCCATGCAGGTAGAAGCGGTGCAGCCCGAGCGGGCCCAGCAGCAGTGCCAGCCAGGCGGCCAGTGTCTTGGAGCGGTAGTGCGTCACGCTTCGGTCGACGTATCGCCCGGACCCAGCGCGCGCTGCATCAGCACGACGTCACGCCACCGGCCGAACTTGTGGCCCACCGACTTCAGCAGACCACAGTCTTCGAAGCCCAGCGCCCGATGCAGCCCGATCGACGCTGCGTTGGCCGAATCGCCGATCACGGCCAGCATCTGGCGCGCACCAACGGCCCCGCAGCCCGCGATCAGTTCGGCCAGCAGCAGCCGGCCCAGGCCCTGGCCGCGCGCCGCGTCGTCGATGTAGATCGAGTTCTCCACCGTGAAGCGGTACGCCGGGCGCGGGCGGAAGTTGTTCGCGTAGGCGTAGCCGAGCACCTGGCCGTCGGCTGCTGCGCTGATCCACGGCAGGCCCTTGGCCAACACGTCGGCGCGGCGGCGCGTCATTTCGGCTTCGTCCGGCGGCTCGATCTCGAAGCTCGCCGTGCCGTGCAGCACGTGGTGGCGGTAGATGGCGGTGAAGGCGTTCAGGTCGCCGTCGACGCTCGGGCGCAGCAGGACACGGATCATGGTCGGCTGAGTCTATAATGCGCGGTTTTCGGCACCGGCCTTCGGGCGTATCTACGGTGCCGCGAGCGGGCCACAAAGTGGCCTTCAGATCCGAGGTTCTGTGTGTCTCCAGGACCGGTGATCGCCGCAGCCGAAGTGAATTCCGAGGACAACAGACATGGTCGTGATCCGTCTTGCCCGTGGTGGCGCCAAGAAGCGCCCCTTCTACAACATCGTCGTCGCCGACTCGCGCGAGCGGCGCGACGGCCGCTTCATCGAGCGGGTGGGCTTCTACAACCCGATGGCTTCCGGTGGCGAGCAACCACTGCGCGTGGCGCTGGACCGTGTGACCTACTGGTCGGGTGTCGGCGCGCAGCTTTCGTCCACGGTTTCGCGCCTGGTCGAGCAGGCCAAGACGGCGGCCTGACTGCTGTACCAGGGGTGGACGCAGCGTCGTACGCCGGGCAGGCCGCCGAGCCGGCCTGGCCCGACGATGCCGTCGAGGTAGCGCGCGTTCTCGGCGCCTGGGGCATCAAGGGCGAGTTGAAGGTCAAGCCTTTCTCCGCCGATCCGCAGGCGCTGTTCTCTTCCAAACGTTGGTTCCTGGCTGCCCCCGAGGGCGCCTTGCACCGCCCTGCCACGCCCGCGCCCGGCCTGCTGCGCGTGGTGCGGGCCCGCCAGCATGGCGAGATCGTGGTGGCCGCGGTTCAGGACATCGACGACCGCGACGCAGCGCAGGCCCTCGCAGGGCAGCGCATCTTCGTCTCGCGCGCGAGCTTTCCGACCCCCGCTGGCGACGAGTTCTACTGGGTCGACCTGATCGGCCTGCAAGTGCTGAACCGCGAAGGTCTTGACCTGGGCCAGGTGAGCGGCCTGATCGAGACCGGTCCGCACTGCGTGTTGCGGCTGCAAAACAGCGACGGGTCCGAGCGGCTGATCCCGTTTGTTGCGGCCTACGTCGACACGGTCGACCGCGAGGCCCGGCGAATCGTCGTCGACTGGGCTGATGACTACTGACGTGCCGCGCTTCGACGTCATCACGCTGTTCCCGCAGCTGTTCGCGCAGCACCTGAGCCAGGGCGTCACACGGCGTGCGTTCGAGACGAGCGTCGATGTGCACCTGTGGCCGCTGCGCGACTTTGCCGAGGATGCGCACCGCCGCGTCGATGACCGCCCCTACGGTGGCGGGCCGGGCATGGTGATGCTGGCCGAGCCGCTGCTGCGCGCGCTGGCCGCGGCGCAGGCCCAGCGGGGCGAGTCGGTGCCCGTGGTCCACTTCACGCCGACCGGGCGGCGCCTGGACCAAGCCGCCGTGCAGGAATGGGCCGCGGGCCGCGGCGCGGTGTTGGTGTGCGGGCGCTACGAGGGCGTGGATCAACGATTCATCGATGCCCGCGTGACGCACGAAGTGAGCCTGGGTGACTTCGTGCTGTCGGGGGGCGAACTGCCGGCGCTGGCGCTGCTGGACGGCGTGGCGCGCTTGCAGGACGGCGTGCTGAACGCGCCGTCGCACGAACAGGACAGCTTCTCCGACGGCTTGCTCGAAGGGCCTGCGTACAGTCGGCCCGAGCGGCTGTCGATCGACGCGGTCGAGGCGACCGTGCCCGAGGTGCTGCTGTCCGGCCACCATGGCGAGATCGCGCGTTGGCGACGCCAGCGTGCGCTCGAGTTCACCGCACGGCGACGGCCCGACCTGATCGACACGGCGCGCGGCCAAGGGCGCCTGAGCGCCGCGGACGAGTCGTTCCTGTGCGCTCTCGTCCTATAATGCAGGGTTTTCCGATCCTCTGACGTCGCCTTCCAACAACCTATTCCGGCGCACCGCTTCAAGATCGACAGGAGCCCCATGGACATCATCGCCATGCTCGAGCAAGAAGAGATTGCTCGCCTGGACCGCAAACTGCCGCCTTTCGCGCCCGGCGACACGGTCATCGTCAACGTCAACGTCGTCGAAGGCACACGCAAGCGCGTGCAGGCCTACGAAGGCGTGGTCATCGCCAAGCGCAACCGGGGTCTGAACAGCAGCTTCATCGTGCGCAAGATCTCCAGCGGCGAAGGTGTGGAGCGCACTTTTCAGCTCTACAGCCCGCTGATTGCCGGCATCGAAGTCAAGCGCCGCGGCGACGTTCGTCGCGCCAAGCTGTACTTCCTGCGCCAGCGCAGCGGCAAGTCGGCGCGCATCAAAGAGAAGCTGAGCTGATCGGGCCTCCCGTCCGAGATCCAGTGAAGGCCGCCTCCGGGCGGCCTTTTCACGTCTGCTGCACAGCTTTTCAACAGCCTGTCCCCCGCGCGATCCACACCTCAGCGGCAGCGACAGGCCTATGATCTTTCGATGTCCACGCTGCTCGAAGCGCTCAGCGCCGCCAACCCGCCCCGCGACGATGAGGTCGCCCGCCTGCGCGTTCCGCCTCATTCAGTGGAGGCCGAGCAAAGCGTGCTCGGCGGCTTGCTGCTCGACAACCTGGCCTGGGATCGCGCCGCCGATTTGCTCACTGGCGGCGACTTCTACCGCCACGAGCACCGCCTGATCTTCGCGGCCATCAGCGCGCTGATCGCGGCGACCAAACCGGCCGACGTCGTCACCGTCTTCGAACAGCTGCAAAGCCTCGGCCGCGCCGACGACGGCGGCGGCCTGGCTTACCTGAACGCGCTGGCGCAAAGCGTGCCCAGCGCTGCCAACATCCGCCGCTACGCCGAGATCGTTCGCGAGCGCGCCGTGTTGCGCAAACTGATCGCCACCAGCGACGAGATCGCCACCACCGCCTTCAACCCGCAGGGCCGCGGCGCGACGCAGATCCTGGACGAAGCCGAGTCGAAGATCTTCAAGATCGGCGAAGAGACTTCGCGCCAGCGCCAGGGCTTTCAGGGCATCGACAAGCTGATGGTGGCGCTGCTCGACCGCGTCAACGAACTGCACGACCTGGGCGCCGAAGACGTGACCGGCGTGCGCACCGGCTTCTACGATATCGACCGCATGACCGCGGGGTTGCAGAAGGGCGACCTGATCGTGCTCGCCGCGCGACCGTCGATGGGCAAGACCGCACTCGCGTTGAACATCGCCGAGCATGTCGCGGTGCACGAAGGTCTGCCAGTGCTGGTGTTCTCGATGGAGATGGGCGCTTCGCAACTCGCATTGCGGCTGGTGGGGTCGCTGGGTCGCATCGACCAGCAGCACCTGCGCACCGGCAAGCTCGCAGGCGACGAGTGGACGCGGCTCACCGAAGCCGTCGACCGATTGAAGCAGGCCCAGGTCTACATCGACGAAACGCCGGCGCTCACCGCTGCAGAGCTGCGCGCTCGCTCGAGGCGCATGGCGCGCCAGTTCGGTGGAACGTTAGGATTGATCGTCGTGGACTACCTGCAGTTGATGAGCGGCAGTGCCAGCGGCGACGAGAACCGCGCCACCGAGATCGGCGAGATCTCGCGCGGACTGAAGGCGCTGGCCAAGGAGTTGCAATGCCCGGTGATGGCGCTGTCGCAACTCAATCGCAGCGTGGAGTCGCGCAACGACAAGCGGCCGATGATGAGCGACCTGCGCGAATCGGGCGCGATCGAGCAGGACGCCGACGTGATCATGTTCATCTACCGCGACGAGTACTACAACAAGGAATCGAAAGAACCAGGGGTGGCCGAGATCGTCATCGGCAAGCAGCGCAACGGGCCCGTGGGTACCGTAAAGCTGACCTTCATGAAGCCGCTGACGAAGTTCGACAACCTTGCCCCGGGCTCCACAGGAGACTATTGATTGCGTGATCAAAGCTGTATATATTTACAGCATGCTGCCAGGACCCAAGGCCGGTGATGTTCCCGCTGCGACGCTGATGTTGGCGCCGCGCAAGGGCCGAGGCACCGTCTGGGCCATCGAACACCGTTTCACGAGCCGCTCGCGCGAGAGCTTCAACGACGGCTGGGGCACGCTCGAGCAGGCGGCGCAAGAAGAACAGGTGGCCCCCGACACACAGGTGCTGGAAGAACATGTGCGCACCATCATCGCCGGCAACGATTCGCCCGACATCGGCTTCGACCTGTCGATCAACCCCTACCGCGGCTGCGAGCATGGCTGCATCTACTGCTACGCGCGGCCCACCCACAGTTACTTGAATCTCTCGCCGGGGCTGGATTTCGAGACGCGCATCGTCGCCAAGGTCAACGCGGCAGAGCGCTTGCGCGAGGCGCTGGCTGCGCACAGCTACACGCCGCTGTACCTGAACATCGGCTCGGTCACTGACGCCTACCAGCCGGCAGAACGACGCCTGCGCATCACGCGCTCGGTGATCGAGGTGCTGAGCGAAACCAGGCACCCGTTCTCGCTGATCACCAAGAGCAGCCTCGTCGAACGTGATGTCGACCTGATCGCGCCGATGGCCGCCGCTCGGCTGGCCGCGGTCTACGTCTCGATCACCACGCTCGATGGCGAGCTGGCACGGGTGCTCGAGCCGCGTGCCGCTGCACCGGCGCGCCGGCTGCGCACGATCGAAGCGCTGGCCCGCGCCGGTGTGCCGGTGGGCGTGAGCGTGTCGCCGATCATCCCGTTCATCAACGAGCCCGAACTCGAGCAGGTGCTCGAAGCCGCGGCATCGGCGGGGGCCCTGCGAGCCTTCAGCATCGTGCTCAGGCTTCCCTGGGAGGTGAACCCGCTGTTCCAGCAATGGTTGCAGACGCACTACCCCGATCGCGCGGCGCGGGTCATGGCGCGGGTGCGCGAGATGCGTGGTGGCAAGGACAACGACGCGCAGTTCGGCACACGCATGACCGGCACCGGTGTCTGGGCGCAGTTGCTGCGCCAGCGCTTCGTGAAAGCCTGCACTCGGCTGGAGCTGAACCGCGAGCGATTCGAACTCGACCTGACGAAGTTCAGGCCACCGGGCGGGCGGCCTCGGGGCAACGCCGCGCAGCCCGATCTGTTCGAATGAACGCGGCCGAGTCATGGGGCTTGGCCACTTGACTCAGACCCCCCGGGGAGGGGCGGCGGCAAGGCCGCCTGGGGAACCCTACTTGAAGATGTCCTTGACCCGATCGGTCCAGCTTTTCGCGTTCGGCGAATGGCGGTCGCCGCCCTTCTTGAACGACTCGTCGAGCTCCTTCAACAGCTTGCGCTGGTGCTCGGTGATCTTGATCGGGGTCTCGATCGTGATGTGGCAGTACAGGTCGCCGGGGTAGCTCGAGCGCAAGCCCTTGATGCCCTTGCCGCGCAGGCGGAAGGTCTTGCCGTGCTGGGTGCCTTCGGGCAACTCGATCTCGGCGCGGCTGCCGAGCGTCGGCACTTCGATCGTGCCGCCGAGCGTGGCATTGGTCATCGTCACCGGCACGTTGCAATGCAGGTCGTCGCCGTCGCGCTCGAAGATCTCGTGCGCCTTGATGCGGATCTCGATGTACAGGTCGCCCGCGGGGCCGCCGTTGCTGCCCGGCTCGCCGTTGCCTGCCGAGCGGATACGCATGCCTTCGTTGATGCCGGCGGGAATTTTCACCTCCAGCGTCTTCTGCTTCTTCAGCCGCCCGGCGCCGTGGCAGGTCATGCAGGGCTCGGGGATCACCTTGCCGCTGCCGCGACAGGTCGGGCAGGTCTGCTGGATGCTGAAGAAGCCCTGCCGCATGTGCACGTTGCCTGAGCCGTTGCAGCTGGTGCAGGTCTTGGCACTCGTGCCGGGTTTGGCGCCGCTGCCGTGGCAGGTCTCGCAGGCCTCCCAGCTCGGGATGCGGATCTGCGTGTCCTTGCCCGCGGCGGCCTCTTCGAGCGAGATCTCCATCGCGTAACTCAGGTCGTTGCCGCGGTAAACCTGCTGGCCGCCGCCGCCGCGCCGCCCGCCGCCGAAGATGTCACCGAAGATGTCGCCGAAAGCCTCCGCGAAGCCGCCGAAGCCTTCCTGTCCGGGGCCGCGGCCGGCGCCCATCGAGGGGTCGACGCCGGCGTGGCCGTACTGGTCGTAGGCAGCCCGTTTCTGGCCGTCGGAGAGCATCTCGTAGGCTTCCTTGCCCTCCTTGAATTTCTCTTCGGCCTTCTTCGCATCGTCACCCTGGTTGCGGTCGGGGTGGTGCTTCATCGCCAGCTTGCGATAGGCCTTCTTGATGTCGTCCTCGGTGGCGTTCTTCGGCACGCCGAGGATGTCGTAGTAGTCGCGCTTGGCCATGAATCAGGTCAACTGTTAAGCGAAATCGCCGCGAGCGGGATGTTCCCGAACGCGGCGTGCTGCATCGGCAGGTTGTTCACCTGCCGTGCCCTCACTTCTTGACTTCCTTGAAGTCGGCGTCAACGACGTTGTCGTCGGCAGGCTTGCTCTTCGAAGGCTCGCCGCCACCTCCTGAGCCGGCCGCTGCACCCGCCGCCGCTTCTGCCGCCTGCGCCGCCGCCGCCTGCTCGGCGTACATCTTCTCGCCCAGCTTCTGGCTCGCCGTCATCAGCGCTTCGGTCTTGGCCTCGATGTCCGCCTTGTCCTCGCCTTTCAGCGATGCTTCGGCATCCTTCAGAGCGGCTTCGATCTTCTCCTTCTCGGGCGCGTCGAGCTTGTCACCGTGTTCGGCCAGGCTCTTCTTCACCGAGTGGATCATGCCGTCGGCCTGGTTGCGCGCCTGCACCAGTTCGAGCTTTTTCTTGTCATCGGCCGCATTCGCTTCGGCGTCCTTGACCATCTTCTCGATTTCGGCTTCGCTCAAGCCCGAGTTCGCTTTGATGGTGATCTTGTTTTCCTTGCCGGTGCCCTTGTCCTTGGCGTTGACGTGCAGGATGCCGTTGGCGTCGATGTCGAAAGTGACCTCGATCTGCGGCAGCCCACGCGGCGAGGGCGGGATGCCTTCGAGATTGAATTCGCCGAGCGACTTGTTGCCCGCCGCCATCTCGCGCTCGCCCTGGAAGACCTTGATGGTCACCGCCGGCTGGTTGTCGTCGGCGGTGGAAAAGACCTGCGCGAACTTGGTCGGGATGGTGGTGTTCTTCTTGATCATCTTGGTCATCACGCCGCCCAGCGTCTCGATGCCCAGCGACAGCGGCGTCACGTCCAGCAGCAGCACGTCCTTGCGGTCACCGCCCAGCACCTGGCCCTGGATGGCGGCACCCACGGCCACCGCCTCGTCTGGGTTCACGTCCTTGCGCGGCTCGCGGCCGAAGAACTCCTTGACCTTCTCCTGCACCTTGGGCATGCGCGTCATGCCGCCAACCAGGATCACGTCGTCGATCTCGCTGGTCTTGACCCCCGCGTCCTTGATCGCGATGCGGCAGGGCTCCATCGTGCGCTGGATGAGCTCTTCGACGAGTGCCTCGAGCTTGGCGCGTGTCAACTTGATATTGAGGTGCCTGGGGCCCGACGCGTCGGCGGTGATATAGGGCAGATTGACGTCGGTCTGCGTCGAGTTCGAGAGTTCGATCTTCGCTTTTTCGGCGGCTTCCTTCAGGCGCTGCAGCGCAAGCACGTCCTTGGTCAGATCGACGCCCTGGTCCTTGCGGAACTCGGTGACGATGTAGTCGATGATGCGCTGGTCGAAGTCTTCACCGCCGAGGAAGGTGTCGCCGTTCGTCGACAGCACCTCGAACTGCTTCTCGCCGTCGACATCGGCGATCTCGATGATCGAGATGTCGAAGGTGCCGCCGCCGAGGTCGAAGACGGCGATCTTGCGGTCGCCCTTGCCGTGTTTGTCCAGGCCGAAGGCCAGCGCCGCGGCGGTCGGCTCGTTGATGATGCGCTTCACGTCCAGGCCGGCGATGCGGCCGGCGTCTTTCGTCGCCTGGCGCTGCGAGTCGTTGAAATACGCGGGCACCGTGATCACCGCTTCGGTGACCTCTTCGCCGAGATAGTCCTCAGCGGTCTTCTTCATCTTGCGCAGCACTTCGGCGCTGATCTGCGGCGGCGCGAGTTTCTTGCCGCGCACTTCGATCCAGGCGTCGCCGTTGTCGGCCGCCAAGATCTTGTAGGGCATCAGGTCGATGTCCTTCTGCACCTCTTTTTCAGTGAACTTGCGGCCGATCAGGCGCTTGGACGCATAGACCGTGTTCCTCGGGTTGGTGACGGCCTGGCGCTTGGCCGAGGCGCCGACCAGGATCTCGCCGTCTTCCTGGTAGGCAATGATCGACGGCGTGGTGCGCGCGCCTTCGCTGTTCTCGATCACCCTCGTGGTGTTGCCTTCCATGATCGCCACGCACGAATTGGTGGTGCCGAGGTCGATGCCGATGATCTTGGCCATGTTCTGTACTCCGGGGAAAAGGTTGTTCTGGAGTTGTGGATAACTCACCGCGTTTCAAGACGCGCGGTGTTGTTCGATGTCATTTCGGTGCGGCCACCGTGACGAGGGCCGGGCGCAGCACACGCTCGGCGATCAGGTAGCCTTTTTGCAGCACCGCGACCACTGTGTTGGCTTCCTGTTCGGCCGGGACGATGCTGATCGCCTGGTGCTGGTGCGGGTCGAACTTGGTGCCCGCGGGCGGGGCGATCTGCTGGACTTTGTTGCGCTCCAGCGCCTGGCTCAACTGGCGCAGCGTGGCGTGCACGCCTTCGAGCAGTTGTTCTGGCGTTGCGGCGGGGATGGCGATGGCCGCCTCCAGGCTGTCTTTCACCGGCAACAGCGCTTCGGCGAATCCTTCGACGGCGAACCTGCGCGCCTTGCTGATCTCTTCGTCGCTGCGCCGGCGGATGTTCTCGGCCTCGGCCTTGGCGCGCAGGTAGGCGTCGGCCACCTCTGCGTGTTTGGCTTGCAACTCGGCAAACTGGATGTCCAGCGGTGGCGCGGCCCCGGGCGCGGCGGCGTCCATGGGCGGCATCGGGTTCTCTGGGTTGTTCGTCGTGTCCATGGACCAGCAGCGCCGGGGAGGCGCGTTCTCTTTTTCGGGGGCCGGCGGGACCTTGGGGCGCCGACGGGGTTTTCAAGGGTCCGCAATCAGCGGGTTTCGTCGTCCAGGCTCGCGCTCCAACGGTTCCAGTCGGCCAAGTCGCGCCGGTCGCGCTTGGTCGGCCGGCCCTGGCGCGCCTGGGCCAGTGCCAGCGCGGGCTCGGTGCCCAGGCGGCGCTGTTCGGCGGCGGCCTCGCGACGCGCCACGCTGGCCGCGGTCTCTTCGTACAGCGCCTGCGCCACCGGGGCCGGGCCACGCACCGAACTCAAGGCGCGCACGAGTACTTCGCGCTCGTGGCCGGCCTGGCGCAGCACGATGCGGTCGCCTTCGTGCACCTCGCGCGAAGGCTTGGCGGCCACATCGTTGACGCTGACCCGGCCGCGCTCGATCTCCTCGACCGCCAGCGCGCGGGTCTTGTAGAAGCGCGCGGCCCAGAGCCATTTGTCCAGGCGGATGCGGTGGGGTTCGAGAGTGGCTGCCATCGGAGGAGCGCAGGATTATCGGCGCCTTGTTCGTGTTTCCCCTCATCCCGCCCCGCGCCGATCAGCTGCGGATCGCGGCAACATTCGCTATCTGTTCCAAGGAGACAAGATGCGTCGTGACGAGTTCCTGAAGTCCCTGGCCGCATTGGCCGCTGTCGGTGCGTTGCCCCAGGCCGCGCTGGCGGCCGCCAACCTGAAGATGATGGTGCCCGCCAACCCCGGTGGTGGCTGGGACACCACCGGCCGGGCCCTGGGCAAGGCTTTGCAGGAAGCCGGCGTGGCCACCGCCGTGACCTACGAAAACAAGGGCGGCGCAGCGGGCGCGATCGGCCTGGCGCAGTTCGTCAATGCCAGCAAGGGCGACGGCAACGCGATGATGGTGATGGGCGCGGTGATGCTGGGTGGGCTGATCACCGGCAAGCCGCCGGTGAGCATCACGCAGGCGACGCCGCTGGCGCGGCTGACGAGCGAATACAACGTCTTCGTGCTGCCGGCCAACTCGCCGCTGAAGACGATGAAAGACGTCGTCGAGCAGATGAAGAAGGACCCCGGCAGCGTGAAGTGGGGCGGCGGATCGCGCGGCGCCACCGAGCACATTGCCGCGGCGATGCTGGCGCGCGAGGTCGGCGTCGATCCGGCGAAGATCAACTACGTGCCGTTCCGCGGCGGCGGCGAGGCCACCGCGGCGATCCTCGGCGGCAACGTCACCGTGGGCGGCAGCGGCTACAGCGAGTTCCAGCAGTACATCGAGAGCGGCAAGATGCGCGGCATCGCCGTCACCGCGCCGACGCGCATCAAAGGCATCGACATCCCGACGATGAAGGAGCAAGGCTTCAACGTCGAGATCGGCAACTGGCGCGGTGTTTACGGCGCGCCCGGCATCACCCCCGAGCAGGTGAAGGCGCTTGTCGACATGATCGTCAAGGCCACCAAGACGAAGGGCTGGGCCGAGGCTTTGGCGAAGAACAACTGGACGCCCGCGCTGCTCACCGGCGCGGCGTTCGCCGACTTCGTCGACCGCGACTTTGCCAGCCTGCGCGCGACGATGGTCAAAGCAGGCATGGTGTGACGGCCAACGTCAACCAGCAGACGCTGATCGGTGGCGGCGCGCTGGCCGTCGGCGCACTGATCGGCTGGGGCGCGGCCTCGATCCCGGGGCAGGCGGGCTACGCCGGCGTCGGCCCCAACTTCCTGCCGTGGGTGGTGGCCGCGGTGCTGATGTTGTGCGGCGTGCTGCTCATCGTGCACGCGAAGAGCGGCGGCTGGCGCGAGGTGGAAGAGCCTTCGGGCGCCGCGCAGGGCGACTGGGTTGCGATCGCCTGGGTTGCGGCCGGCGTGCTTGCCAATGCCGCGCTGATCACGACGATCGGCTTCATTCTCAGCTGCACGTTGTGCTTCATGCTCGCGGTGCGCGGGCTGCGCTGGTCCGAAGGTCGACGCGGTTTCGCGGTGGCGCAGTTGGTGCTGGACTTCGTCACCGGCTTCCTGATCGCCGCACCGGCCTTCTGGCTGTTCACGAAGGCACTCGCGATCAACCTGCCTGGCCTCACCGGCACCGGCTGGCTATAGGGCGTTCAGCGCGGCACGATGGACATCTGGAACCAACTGCTCGGCGGCTTCGTCACTGCGGCCTCGCCGATCAACCTGCTGTGGGCCTTCGTTGGCTGCGCGCTGGGCACGGCGATCGGCGTGCTGCCCGGCCTCGGGCCCGCGGTGACGGTGGCGATGCTGCTGCCGATCACCGCGCAGGTCGAGCCCACCGCGTCGATGATCTTCTTCGCCGGCATTTACTACGGCGCGATGTACGGCGGCTCGACGACCTCGATCCTGCTCAACACACCGGGCGAGACCGGCACCATGGTCACCGCGCTCGAAGGCTTCAAGATGGCCAAGAGCGGGCGTGCCGGCGCGGCGCTGGCCACCTCGGCGATCGGCTCGTTCGTGGCCGGCACCATCGCCACGGTGCTGGTGACGCTGTTCGCCCCGATCGTCGCCGAGTTCGCGGTGAAGCTCGGGCCTCCCGAGTACTTCATGCTCATGCTGTTGGCGTTCACCACCGTCAGCGCGGTGCTCGGCAAGAGCACGCTGCGCGGCATGACGGCACTCTTCATCGGGCTGGCGATCGGGCTGGTCGGGCTGGACCAGATCACCGGGCAGGTGCGCTACACCCTCGGCGTGCCCGAATTCCTGGACGGCATCGAAGTGGTGCTGGTCGCGGTGGGCCTCTTCGCAGTCGGCGAATGCCTGTACACGGCGCTGTACGAAGGCAGGAGCAAGCAGCAGTTGAACGCGATGGGCTCGGTGCACATGACGCGCGCCGAGTGGAAACGCTCCTGGCCGGCGTGGCTGCGCGGCACCGCGATCGGATTCCCGTTCGGCACGATTCCCGCCGGTGGCTCGGAGATCCCCACCTTCCTGAGCTACGGTGTCGAGCGCAAGCTGAGCGCTCACAAGGAAGAGTTCGGCACCACCGGAGCTATCGAAGGTGTCGCCGGTCCTGAAGCGGCGAACAACTCGGCCGTCACGGCCACCCTCGTGCCGCTGCTGACGCTCGGCATCCCGACCTCGGTCACCGCGGCGATCCTGCTGTCGGCCTTGCAGAACTACGGCATCAACGCCGGGCCGCAACTCTTCCAGACCTCGTCGGCGCTGGTCTGGGCGTTGATCGCGTCGCTTTACATCGGCAACGTGATGCTGCTCGTGCTGAACCTGCCGCTGGTGGGGATGTGGGTGAAGCTGCTGAAGATCCCGCGTCCGCAGCTCTACGCCGGCATCCTGATCTTCGCCACCGTCGGTGTCTACGGCATGCGTCAGAGCGCGTTCGATCTGTTCCTGATGTTTGGCATCGGCCTCGTGGGCGTGCTGATGCGGCGCTTCGACTTTCCCACCGCGCCGGTCATCGTCGGCATGATCCTCGGTCCGCTGGCCGAAGCGCAGATGCGCAACGCCCTCTCGATCGGCGAAGGCAAGTGGGGTGTGTTCGTCGAGCGCCCGATGTCGGCCACGCTCGTGGCCATCGTCGTAGCGGTGCTGGTGTTGCCGCGGCTCGTGAAGTACTTCGGCGCGCGGCGGTCGTAGCCGCACGGGTCTCAAATTCGGATACGCCGGGCCAGGGGCGATCGGGGCTTGTCAACGTCAGCGTGCCGCGCTCCACTCGCGTGATGAGTTCGCCGATCACGCAAGCGGGCGACGCCGCACCGCACAGTGCCAGGCCGGACGAGATCACCGCGCTCGAACGGCTCGACGAGGTCTGGAAGCAAGCGGCCTGGACCTGCACGCTGGCCGTCAGCGCGATGCAGAAGGGTGCCGTCACGCTGCTCGAGAAGCCCTTCGAAGAGAACGCTCTCGAAGCCGCGCTCGAGCGTGCGTTCGCTGTGACCGAGTCCGACTGGGACCGGGCCCAAGGCGCCGAAGCGTTGCCGCAGCGCTGGCCTGAGACGCCGCAGCAGGATGTGCAGACCGCCGGCCATGAGGAATACCGCCGCCGGCTGGCGTCGCTGTCACAGCGCCAGCGCACGGTGTTCAATGGCATCGTTGCCAGCAAGATGAGCAGCACATCGCTTACGAGTGCGGCCTGTCCAGCAAGACCGTCGAGTTCCACCGCAAGGGCGTGATGGAGAAGACGAAAGCGCGCAGCGCGATCGAACTGCTGCGCATGGCGGTGCGCGGCTGCGTGGACGCTTGATTCAGACCGGCGCGCCCATTGCTTTGGCGGCATCGGCTTGGGTCGCCAGCGTCTGCTGGTCAGGCGGCATCTTGGTGTTCCAGCCTTGCAGATGGCGCTCAGCGATCAGCGACAGCGCGCGAATCCACGCCGGGCTGTCGTTCAGGCACGCGATGTAGCGGAATTCCTGCCCGCCCGCGGCGAGGAAGGCGTCGCGCGCTTCCTGGTTGATCTCCTCGAGCGTCTCCAGGCAATCGGCGACGAAACCCGGGCACATCACGTCGATCTTCTTCACGCCCTGCTGCGCGAGCGCGACCAGCGTCGGTTCGGTGTAGGGCTCGAGCCACTGCGCCTTGCCGAAGCGGCTCTGGAACGTCACTGCAACATGCTCTGGCGGCAATGACAGGCGCTGGCGCAGCAATCGTGCCGTCTTGTGGCACTGGCAGTGGTAAGGGTCGCCGAGCAACAGCGAGCGCTGCGGCACGCCATGGAAACTCAGCAGCAGCCGATCACCGCGCCCGTTGGCCTGCCAATGCACGAGCAGGCGCTGCGCCAGCGATTCGATGTAGCCCGGGTCGTCGTGGTATTCGCCGACGAAACGCAGTTCGGGCACGCGCCGCGTGCGCTGCGACCAGGCCATCACCGCGTCAGCGACGCTGGCCGTGGTGGCGGCGGCGTACTGCGGGTACAGCGGCAGCACCAGCACGCGCGTGGTGTTCGCGGCTTTCAGCTGATCGAGTACCGAAGCGATCGACGGATTGCCGTAGCGCATCGCGTGGCGCACGACGATCCGGTGCCCGCGCTCGCCCAGGCTGCCGAGCAGCAGCTTGGCCTGCTTGGTGGTCCATGCAGCGAGCGGCGAACCTTCGTCGCTCCAGACGCTGGCATACTTTTTCGCCGACTTCGCTGGCCGCACGCGCAGGATCACGCCGTGCAGGATCAGCCACCACACAGGCCGGGGGATCTCGACGACGCGGGGGTCGCTCAGGAACTCGGCGAGGTAGCGGCGCAACGCCGCCGGCGTGGGCTCGTCGGGCGTGCCGAGGTTGACGACAAGGATCGCCGTCCGCTGGGGGGTGCCGTGAGGGAGTCGGGGCTCTTCGGCGTATGCCATCAGCGATGCCCTCGAGGCGTGCCCCTCAACGCAGCCCTTGGGGCTGCGTGTCTCCGAAGCGCAGCACGTCGAAATGCACGCAGGCGGAGGTCGGGTCGCTCGGCGAGCCGCCCAGGCCTACCGCGCCGCTGCCGTGCAGGATGCAGCTGCCGCGACGCAACGAGACGATCTCGCCATCGTTGAAGCGCACGTAGGTGCCGTTGTACGAGAGGTCGGTGAGCTGGAAGTTGCCGCTGTGCCAGTCCACGCGTGCGTGCGAGCGTGAGACGCGCGAATCGTCGACGCAAAAGCTCGCCTGCGGGCAGCGGCCGAGCACCACCGGCATCTGCTGCACGGCGAAGAGGCGGTTCAGGTCCAGCCACACCAGGCGCAGCGCATCGGGTTGTTCGGCCACCGCCACGCTGCCGAACTGGGTGATCGCCAGATCGCCGCTGCCGCGCCGGCCACCCAGCACATGCACCTCGACCGGCTCGACGCGTCCGCGCAGAACGAGCCGGTCCAGGCTGCGAAAGCGCGCGCGCTGCTCCAGCGGCAAGCCTTGCAGCACCTCGAAAGTGACCAGCGTCTCGTTGTCGCCGGCATGGTCGAGCAGCCGCGCGGCGACGTTCACCGCGTCGCCGTAACAATCGCCCGCCATCTCGACGACCTCGCCACGCGCCAACGCCACTTGAAGGCGCAGCGCGCGCAGCCCCGCCGACGCACCGCGTTCGCTGCCGCGCGAGACCATGGCGTCGAGCACGTCGTGCATCACCGCGGCGGATTGCGCGGCCGAGTGGGGCGTGGTGAACACCGACATCAGTCCGTCGCCCAGCGTCTTTACGACCCGCCCGCCGCACTCGACGACCGGCTTGCCGAGCGCGCCCACGCAATGCGTGACGACCGAGGTGGCCTCGGCATTGCCCAGCGTCTCGAACAGCGAGGTGCTGCCGCGCAAGTCGGCGAACAGCACCGTGCGTTCGGCGATCTGCGTCATCGGAGCGTGCTGTGCTTGTCCAAAAAACCACCTTGAAGGGCGCGGCTGCAGGCCGCGGCCCGCCCTCGTTCAGAGGTTGTCCAAATACGTCCGCAGCTTGTCGGACCGGCTCGGGTGCTTCAGCTTGCGGATCGCCTTGGCCTCGATCTGGCGGATGCGCTCGCGCGTCACGTCGAACTGCTTGCCCACCTCTTCGAGCGTGTGGTCTGTACTCATCTCGATGCCGAAGCGCATGCGCAGCACCTTGGCCTCGCGCGGCGTCAGCGAATCGAGGATGTCTTTCACCACGTCGCGCAGGCCGGCCTGCATTGCGGCGTCGACCGGCGCCACGTTGTTCGTGTCTTCGATGAAATCGCCGAGGTGCGAATCGTCGTCGTCGCCGATCGGCGTTTCCATGGAGATCGGCTCTTTGGCGATCTTCATGATCTTGCGGATCTTGTCCTCAGGGATCTCCATCTTCTCGGCCAGCGTCGGCGCGTCGGGCTCGTAGCCGAACTCCTGCAAGTGCTGGCGCGAGATGCGGTTCATCTTGTTGATGGTCTCGATCATGTGCACCGGAATGCGGATGGTGCGCGCCTGGTCGGCGATCGAACGCGTGATGGCCTGGCGGATCCACCAGGTGGCGTAGGTCGAAAACTTGTAGCCGCGCCGGTATTCGAACTTGTCCACTGCCTTCATCAGGCCGATGTTGCCCTCTTGAATGAGGTCGAGGAACTGCAGGCCGCGGTTGGTGTATTTCTTGGCGATCGAGATCACCAGGCGCAGATTGGCCTCGATCATCTCCTTCTTCGCATCGCGCGAGGCCTTTTCGCCTTCGTTCATGCGCTTGTTGATGAGCTTCAGGTCTTCCAGCGGCACCACCGCGCGCGCTTGCAGGTCGATCAGCTTTTGTTGCAGCTCCTGCACCGCGGGCAGGTTGCGCGCCAGGATCGGGCTGAAGGCCTTGGCCGACGCGATCTCGCGCTCGGCCCACTTCAGGTTCAGCACGTTGTGCGGAAAGGTGTGGATGAAGTGGCTCTGCGGCATGCCGCACTTGTCGACCACGATCTTGCGAATCTCGCGCTCGTAGCGGCGCAAGTCGTCGACCTGGCTGCGCAGGATGTTGCACAGCCGCTCGATCGTCTTCACCGTGAAGCGGATCGTCATCAGGTCGACGCTGATGGCGTGCTGGGCTTTGTTGTAGGCGATGGACTTGTAGCCTTCTTTTTCGAAGGCGTGGCGCATCTTGTCGAAATGCTTGCGCAGCGCCTCGAACTTGATCAGCGCCGCGGCGCGCAGTTCTTCGAGCTTCTTCGTCAGCGCCTTGCTGCCGCCCTGACCGTCGTCGTCGTCCTCTTCGTCGAACTCGTCGAAGTCTTCTTCGGCCACGTAGTCGTCGGCCTCGTCGTCGCTGACGAAACCGTCGACCGCCTCGGAGATCTGCATCCCGCCGGCGCCGATCCTGTCGGCGTAGGTGAGGATCTCGGCAATCGTCGTCAGGCTCGCGCTGATCGCCAGCATCATCGCCTGAAGGCCGCCTTCGATGCGCTTGGCGATCTCGATCTCGCCTTCGCGCGTGAGCAGCTCCACGGTGCCCATCTCGCGCATGTACATGCGCACCGGGTCGGTGGTGCGGCCGAACTCGGAGTCGACCGTGGACAGCGCCGCTTCGGCGGCTTCTTCGGCTTCTTCGTCGGTGGCGGTGGCGGTGGACGAGCCACTGATGAGCAGCGTGGCCGCGTCGGGCGCCTGCTCGTAGACCGCGATGCCCATGTCGTTGAGCATCGAGACGATGGCCTCGAGGATCTCGTTGTCGACGAGCTTCTCGGGCAGGTGGTCGTTGATTTCCTGGTGCGTGAGGAAACCGCGCGTCTTGCCCATCTTGATGAGCGTCTTCAGCTCCTGGCGGCGCTTGGTGACCTCTTCTTCGGACAGCGTGGCTTCGTCCAGGCCGAACTCGCGCATCAGCGCGCGCTCTTTGGCGCGGCTGACCTTCATGCGCAGCGGCTTGGCCTTCTCGACGGTCTCTTCGGCCACCACTTCGACTTCGACCTCGGCTTCGGGTTCGGCCTCGAACTCGGTGTCGAGCAGGTCGTCTTCTTCGGCCACCGGCGGCTTGCCGGGGCCGGAGGCCTTGGGATCGGGCGCGGCCTTGCCGCCCTTGGCTGCCACCTTGCCCTTGGGCTCCACGGCGGTCTTGCCAGCCGAGGTTTTGGCCGAACCCGCCGGTTTCAGTGCCGAGCGCGCTTCGGCCTTGGGGGAGGACTTGGCTTCGGCCCTGTGCTCGAGCTTGGCCGGCGCCTTGCTGGTTGCCGGCTTGGACTTGGACTCCGGCGCCGGCTTGTGCGCGGCCGGTTTGGCGACAGCGGTCTTCGGAGCGGGTTCGGGCTTGGCGGCGGGCGTCTTGGCGGTCATGCGTGTCCTCGATGGCAAATGGCGTGCGGGGCCCCGGACGTGCGAGCACCGCGGCCTGCGGGCCGTGCGCGCAGGCGCAGGCCGGCGGGGCCGCCGGGGCACTCGGTCAGAGCGGGCAAGCTCGCGTGAACGTGGGGGGTGTGCAGCCCTTGCGGGTAGGGTTGACCTTGCATGAACCCATGTCGTGGGTGGTCGGGGCCCGGAGGTGCTGCCGTCACTCTTGCCGCTGGAAAAACGAACGATTATCTCCGAGATTCTGAATCAGCGTCAAAGTTCAGCCGCATCTTGCGCTCGCGGATGCGCTCGCGCACCTGGCGCAACTCGTCCAGGGTCTGAGGGGTGATCTCGCCGGCGGCCAGGCCCTCGGCCAGGGCCCCGTCGCGGTCGTTCCACAGTTGGGTCACCACGCGCTGCAGATCGGCCAGGCGATGCTGATCCTCCAGCGAGCCGCTGTCGATCCAGGTTCGCAAAGAGTCGTGCAGCGGCTGGCCCGTTGCCAGCTCGTCCAGGGCTGCCCAGGTCAGCGGGCCATGCTCCGTCAGCTGCTGCTCGAGCCAGGCGATCGCCTCGCCATGCGTGCCGCCGATGCCGTGCAGCATCTCGTGGTCAACGGCCGCCAGCTGTTCCCACCAGTCGGTGTGGCGCAGCAGCAGGCGCAGCGCCAGGTCGGCCAGGCCGGGCGGTGCGCGCCGCGGGCCGGCGCCACGCGCCGCGGGCGGGTTCGGCCAACGACGCTGGCCCTCGCGCGGCGCCGAGCCGGCATCACCCCAGGTTCGCGCGAGTTCGGCTACGCCGAGTTCGGCCTCGCGCGCGATCTCGGCGAGCAACTGCCGCTTGTAGGCGCTTTCCGGCAGCTGCTGCCACAGCGGCTTGGCGCGCACCACCATGCGCGCGCGGCCTTCGGGGGTGCGCGTGTCGGCGCCCTCGGCGGCATGCTCGATGAGCTGGCGCGACAGCGGCACGGCCCTGGACAGCGCGGCCTCGAAAGCTTCGGCTCCCAGCTCGCGAACGTAGCTGTCGGGGTCGTGCTCGGAGGGCAGGAAGAGGAAGCGGATGCTGCGCAGGTCGCCGGCGTGCGGCAGCGCGGCTTCGAGCGCCCGGCCGGCGGCGCGGCGCCCGGCGGCGTCGCCATCGAAAGCGAACACGACCGCGTCGGTGAAGCGGAAGAGCTTGTGCACCTGGTCGGCGGTGCATGCCGTGCCCAGCGTGGCAACGGCGTTGGCGAAGCCTGCTTGCGCCAGCGCCACCACGTCCATGTAGCCTTCGACGACGAGCGCATGGCCACGCTCGCGGATCGCCTGCCGTGCTTCGAACAGGCCGTACAACTCGCGACCCTTGCTGAAGACCGGTGTCTCCGGCGAGTTCATGTACTTCGGCTTGCTGTCGTCGAGCACGCGCCCGCCGAAGCCGATCACCTCGCCCGAGACGGCGCGAATCGGGAACATCACGCGGCCGCGGAACCAGTCGTAGCGCTTGCGCTCGGCGTCACCCGGCGGCTCATCCGCACCGGCTTCGTCAGCGGCCACGCGCACCAGCCCGGCCTCTTCGAGCAAAGGGTCGTCGTAGCGCGCGAACACACCAGCCAAATTGCGCCACCCTTCGCTCGCCCAGCCGATGCCGAATCGCGCGGCGATCTCGCCGCTCAGGCCGCGCTTCTTCAGGTACTCGATGGCGGCTGGACTGGCTTTCAGTTGCGCGCGGTAGTGATCGCCGGCGCGCTGCAGCAGCTCGCTGATCGACAGCCTGCGTTCGGTGAGTTTCTGTCGTCGCTCACGTTCTTCGGGGCTCACCTGTTCGCGCGGCACCTGCATCCCGGCGCGCTGCGCCAGGTCTTCCACCGCGTCGAGAAAACTCATGCCGTGGTGTTCGGTGAGGAAGCGGATCGCATCGCCCGAAGCGCCACAGCCGAAGCAGTGATAGAACTGTTTCGAGGGGCTGACCGAGAAACTCGCCGACTTCTCGGTGTGGAACGGACACAGCCCCATCCAGTTTGCGCCGCCGCGCTTGAGCTCGACATGGCGGCCGACCACCTCGACGATGTCGGTGCGCGAGAGCAGGTCTTGCAGGAATCCGGCGGGGATCACCGATGCAGTCTAGCCCCCGGGTACTGCGGTCCCCGTGGCAGGTGCCGGGGCCGGTGCCAGCGCGAACATGCCGCGGTAGTCGCGGATCCAGTCTGCCACCAGGCTGGCCGGCATCGGCGCGGCGATGCCGATGCCCTGGCCGATCGCGCAGCCCAGGTCGAGCAGTGTGCGCGCCTGCGCCGGAGACTCCACGCCCTCGGCCACCACGGTGCATCCGAAAGTGCGCGCCAAGCCGATCACGCCTTCGACGATGGCACGGTCTTGCGCGTCGTCGAGCATGTGGTGCACGAACGAGCGGTCGATCTTCAGCGTGTCGACCGGCAAGCGCTTCAGGTACGTGAGTGTGGAATAACCCGTGCCGAAATCGTCGAGCGCGAAGCGCACGCCGATCGCGCGGCAGCGCGCCATCAATGCCGATGTCGAATCGATATCGGCATGCGCCGCGGTCTCGAGCATTTCAAGCTCGACATGCTCCGCCAGCGGCTCGGGGTAGCGCGCCAGAAGCTCCGACAAGCGCAGCGCGAAGTCCGGCTCCTGGATGTGGCGCGCCGATATGTTCACGCTCACCGAGATGTCCAGCCCACCGCGCCGCCAGGCCGTCAGGTGCTCCAGGGCCTGCGCCAGCACCCAGTCGCCAACCCGCGCCGAAAGGCCGGTGTTTTCGATCAGCGGCAGGAACTGCATCGGTGCGATCAGCCCCTGCTGCGGATGTTCCCAGCGCAACAAGGCTTCCAGACCGAGCACGCGACCGCTCTTCATGTCGACCTTGGGCTGGTAGAAGAGCACGAACTCCGACTGGTCCAGCGCCTCCTGCACACGCCCGATGGCCATCACACGCTCTTCGGTGCGGCGGCGGTGTTCGGGGTCGAAGAACAGGTAGCCGTTGCGGCCTGACTGCTTCGCGCCGTACATCGCATGGTCGGCGTGGCGCAGCAAGGTGTCGGCATCGCTTCGATCGATCGGATAGACGGTAGCGCCCATGCTCGCCGTCACCTGCACCGGCTCGACGCCGGTCTCGATCAGGTAGGGCTGCGCTACCACCCGCAGCACGCGCTCCACCGCCAACCGCGCTTCGTCCAGCGTGCCGGCGCGCAGCAGCAGCACGAACTCGTCGCCGCCCAGGCGGGCGGCCACGTCGGCCCAGGTTTCGCGCGTGCGCAGCGCGCTGCGCAGGCGCCCGGCGAGTTCGGCGAGCAGCCGGTCACCCGCGGCATGGCCATGGCGGTCGTTGACCGGTTTGAAGTGGTCCAGGTCGAGATAGCAGACCGCGAGCAGGTAGCCGTCGCGGTCGGCCGCCTGCATCGCGTCGGCAAGCAGTTCGGACAAGCGCGTTCGGTTCGGCAGCCGCGTCAGTTCATCGAAATGCGCCTGCCGCTCCAGGCGCTCGCGCTGCACCTGTTGCTCGGTGATGTCGGAGATCACCAGCACGTGGTAGCGCAGGTCGTTGGCGTTGCCGGGTACTGCGGTGATGGTGGCTTGCAGCGTGCACAGCTCGCCATTGCGGCGCCGCTCGAGCAGCTCGCCGCGCCAGCTGCCACTGTCGTGCAGCGCGTTCCACATCGCCACGCGCTGCTGGCGTGCCAGCGGGTCGGGCGGATTGGGCCGCAGCAGCGCCGGTACGGTGCCCAGCACCTCTTCGCGCTGCACGCCCAGGATCTGCGAATAGGCTGGGTTCACGTCCAGCGCACGCAGATACTCGTCGGTGATCAGCAGGCCTTCGTGCAGGTGCAGGAAGAGGCTCGCCGAGAGGCGCTGGCGCTGCTGGGCTTCGTGCCGGTCGTCGACATCGATTGCGGTGGCCAACAGCCGCATCGGACGCTCGGCGGCGTTGCGCTCCAGCACCAGCAGCGTGGTCTCGTACCAGCGCCACGCCTCGCCGACCGGCATGCGCAGCTCGAGTTGGCGGCGGCCGTCCTGGCCCGAGGCCACCGCCGAGATTGCCGCTTCGAGCGCAGGGCGGTCGTCGGCATGCACTCGTCCCAGCCAGTGGCGCGGGCTCCAGGGGCCGCCTTCGTGGCCGGTGAGCCGCGTCCAGGTGGCCGAGACGAAGTGTTCCGGGCCGGCCAGGCTCCAATCGGCAACACCCATGCGCGAGCCGTCGAGCGCCCATTCCCAGCGGTTTTCGCGCCAGGCGGCGGCGGCGCGCCCGGCATGGGCGATGAGCAGCAGGGCCAGCATCGAAAGCACCGGACCGGCAACGTGCAGCATGTAGGGGCCAGACGAACGCTGCGCCGGGATGCCGGCGTGCGTGGCGACCGCCGCCAGCGTCAGCGCCAAGGCAGCCAGCGCCGCGCTGGCCAGGGCGAGGCCTGTGCGCATCAGCAATGCCAGCAGCAGCGCCGGCGGCGCGAACATCAACACGCTGGGCAACAGCCCACCCAGCGACTGCGTACTGCTGAGCACCCGCGTTGCCGGCGCCAGCGTGCAGAAGAACAGAGCCATCATCAACAGCAGGTCCAGGCCCAGGCTGGCACGCGCTGCGGTGGCCGTGAAGGCATCGCGGCTTACCGAAAGTAGCGGCAGCGCGATCACCAGCGCGCTGGCCGCCAAGGCCCCGGCACGCGCCGGCGCGTCGGCCAGCAAGGTTGCCCAGGCCAAGCCGCCCAGACCGAGCTGGACGAGTTGCAACGACGAGATCAGCAGCGGCGCGGCCAGGCCCAGCACCAGGACCAGCCACAGCACGTCACGCGGGCGCTCCAGACGGCGGTCGAAATCGTGCCGGCGCAGCCAGGTCACGGCCAGCCAGACGCTGGCAGCAGTCGCGAGCGTCGACACCGCTGCGGTGGCCGGGGTGACGTTGACCAGGCACTGCGCTGCCCACAGCGCCAGCGTACCGCCGGCGGTGGCGGCGGGGCCCCAGCGCAGGGTCAGTGCGAACAGCGCTCCCAGGCCGAGGCCGGCCGCCCCGTAGCCAGCCGATGGCGCGGCCAGGTCTTCGAGCACCACCGCCAAGGCCAACGCCACGCCACTGGCCAGCGCATGCACCAGCCCCGAGAGCAGGGCATTGATGGACGGCGTGCCGAGAGGATCAAGCGGGCGGTCGGCAGACACAGCGGCAGGGGTGAGGGCGGCTCACGCGGTGTAACCAGCGCAGCATAGCGCCGAGTCGGCCCCCGCAGGGCCTGCTCTCAGACCGCGAAATCGGCCAGTTTGTGGCCGGCAGCGAGGGCTTCGCGCAGCCAGCGTGGCTGCAGGCCGCGACCCGACCAGGTTGCGCCGCTCGCCTTGTCAATGTACTTGGCGGGCACCTTTGCGGCGCCCTTGGGCTTTTTCGCGGCGCGCCCGCTGGACTGCAGATCGGCCGACGTCAAACCGTACTCAGCCAGCAGGGCGCGAATCTTCGCGATGGCGTCTGACTTTTCAGCGCGACGCGCTTCGATGATTTGCTGCTCCAATGTCGCTTGCTGCGCCAGCAATTCTTTGAGTGTGCTTGCCACGATCCCGGCCTTCCGTTGAACGATGCAGGCCGGCAATGTAACACCGCACGTCGGCTTATCGATAGCCCACGCGGTCCAGCATTTGTTGCACGCGTGCCTGATTCGCACCGACGCTGGCCACCGGAATGGTTTCGCTCTTGAATGTGCCGAACGATTGCAGCGCCTGGTTGGTGAGTTTCACGCTCGCCACCGCCGGCCATTCGTTGTTGCCGTTGGCAAAATAGCTCTGCGCCGAATCGCTGGCCAGATACTCGAGAAAAGCCAGCGCTGCCACGCGGTTTTTGGCGTGGCGGGCGATCGCACCGCCGGCGATGTTGACATGGGTTCCAGCGCCCGCTTGGTCGGGGAACATCACGCCGACGTGCTCGATCACCGCGCGGTCGACGGCAGCGTCGGAACGCATCATGCGCGCCAGATAGTAGGTGTTGGTCAGCGCTACCGCACATTCGCCGCTGGCGACGGCGCGAATCTGATCCGTATCGCCGCCCTTTGGCGCGCGCGCCATATTCGCCACCAAACCCTTCAGCCAGTTTTCGGTGGTCTCTTCGCCCTGGTGTTCGAGCATCGCACCGAACAGCGACAGGTTGTAGGGGTGCGAGCCGCTGCGCGTGCACAAACGGCCTTTGTTGACCGGGGCGGCGAGTTTTGCGTAGGTATCGACATCGGCCGCTGCGACACGCTGTTTGTCGTAAACAACGACCCGCGCGCGGGTCGAATACCCAAACCATTGAGAACCCTGGCCGTCGTCCTTGCCGCGTAGTTGCGCGGGGATCCGTTGTTCGAGCAAGGCGCTCTTCACAGGCTGGAACAAACCGTCGGTTTCGGCTCGCCACAAACGCGCCGCGTCGACCAAAAGAATCACATCGGCCGGGCTCGCCGTGCCTTCGCTCTTCAGCCGCGCCAACAATCCCGCGTCGTCGGTATCGACACGGTTGATGCGGATGCCGGTGCGCTGCGTGAAAGTGGCGTACAGCGCTTCATCGGTCTGGTAGTGGCGTGCGGAGTACAGGTTCAGCACCTTCTCCTGCGCCGACGCGGTCGTCGCCGCCGCCACCAGCAACGCGGCGGCGCAGGTGGACATGGTGGCGCCGAGGCGGCGGGGTGAGTTCATGGCAGCTCCGGTCCGGACAACAAGGGAGAACCGGAGTCTACATGCAAATGAGAGTGATTCGTAATTATCGTAGTCTCTGATCGCCGCGACGCTGCGTTGCGCGTTCCCGTTGGTGTGCACGCCACGAACGCTACGCGTTCATGAGTGCACCCCGCAGTCATCTGGGTGAGCTTCGCTCACGCTGCCGGCGGCACGTAGCCCGCCGGCTTGTCGGCTCCGCCGCCAAAGAAGAACTGCTCCATCTGCCGGGCCAGGTATTGGCGGGCGCGGGCATCGGCGAGGTTCAGACGGTTCTCGTTGACGAGCATCGTCTGGTGCTTCTTCCACAGGTCGAAGGCTTCTTTGCTGACGTTGTCGTAGATGCGCTTGCCCAGCTCGCCAGGGTAGGGCGAGAACTCCAGGCCGGGCGCTTCTTTTTTCAGGTGCACACATTGAACGAGACGGGTCATGGCTTGCTTTCCTAGACGAACTTCTTGATCAGGACCTGCGAACGCCGGTCCCAGTTGTATTTGCGCTTGCGCGCTTCGGGCAACCAATCGGGGTCGACCTGCACGAAACCACGCTTGATGAACCAGTGCATGGTGCGCGTGGTGAGCACGAAGATGCTGTCGAAGCCGGCGGCGCGGGCGCGCTGTTCGATGCGCTTCAGGATGCGCTCGCCGTCGCCTTGCCCTTGCACCTGCGGCGACACGGTGAGCGCCGCCATCTCCGCGGTGCGCGCTTCGGGGTAGGGGTACAGCGCGGCGCAGCCGAAGATGATGCCGTCGTGCTCGATGACGGTGTAGTTGGCAATGTCGCGTTCGATCTCGGTGCGCTCGCGGCGCACCAGCGTGCCGTCGCGCTCGAAAGGGTCGATCAGCTGCAGGATGCCGCCGACATCGTCGCTGCCCGCCTCGCGCAGGCTCTCGAGTTTTTCGTCGACGATCATCGTGCCGATGCCGTCGTGGGTGAAGACCTCCATCAGCAGCGCGCCATCCACGCCGAAGGGCAGGATGTGCGAACGTTCTACGCCGTCTTCGCAGGCCCTCACGCAGTGCTGGAGGTAGAACGCGCTGTCGCTTGGCTGCGTCGGCGGCGGCAAGCGCGCCAGCAGCCGCTTGGCATCGGCCAGTGCGAGCTCGGTGTCGATCGCGCTGTCGGGGTCGTCCAGCGACTCGTGGATGCCCGGAACTTCGGTCAGGAAGACGAGCTTGTCGGCCTGAAGCGCGATGGCGGTGGCGGTGGCCACTTCTTCCATCGTCAGGTTGAATGCCTCACCGGTGGGCGAAAAGCCGAACGGGCTGAGCAGCACCAGCGCGCCGTGGTCGATGGTGTGCCGGATCGACGCGCCATCCACCCGGCGCACCTGCCCGCTGTGCATGAAGTCGATGCCTTCGACGATGCCCACCGGCCGCGCCGTGAGAAAGTTGCCGGAGATGACGCGCAGCGTCGAGTTCGCCATCGGCGTGTTCGGCAGCCCCTGCGAGAACGCCGCCTCGATCTCGAAGCGCAACTGGCCGGCGGCTTCCTGGGCGGCGTCCAGCGCCACCGAATCGGTGACGCGGATGCCACGCGCGAACCGCGAGGCATGGCCTTTGGCGGCGAGTTGCTCGTTGACCTGCGGCCGAAAGCCGTGCACCAGCACCAGCTTGATGCCCATCGCGTGCAGGATCGACAGGTCCTGCACGAAGACGTTCAGCTTGCCGGCCGCGATGGCCTCGCCGGCCAGTGCCACCACGAAAGTCTTGCCGCGGTAGGCGTGGATGTACGGCGCCACGGCGCGGAACCACGGGACGAAGGTGTGCGGGAAGACGAGGCTCATGGCTGACTTTGCGGCGCGCGGAATTGTGCCGCAGCGTGGTGCCGCGGCCGCGCAGCGCATTGGCTCGTCGGCAGGGCTCGAAATGGCCGTTGACGCGGCCGGCGCGGCGACGCAGCATCGATGCCCCACCGCAACGGAGCCGTCCATGGACAAGTACGAGGAAGTCTTCCAAACCCCGGGTGCGTTCAGCTGGACCGAGCTGATGACCAGCGACGCCAGCAAGGCCGCCGAGTTCTACGGTGCGCTGTTCGGCTGGAAGCTGGAAACGATGGACATGGGCCAGGGCCCGTACCACGTGATCAAGTCCGGCGACTCGGCCATCGGCGGCATCATGAAGACCCCACCCACCGCCGGGCCGATGCCGCCGGCGTGGGGCTGCTACGTCACCGTGGTGAAGGTCGAGGACACGGTGCAGAAATGCCAGTCGCTGGGCGGCAAGCTGCTCGCCGGGCCGATGGACATTCCCAATGTCGGCCGCTTCGCGGTGTTGCAAGACCCGCAGGGCGCGGTGCTGAACGTGATTGCCTACGCGATGCCGTCCGCCTGAATCCCGGCCAGGGCGCGGACATAATCCGCGCCCCGTGAATCCGCGCGCCGCGCCGGCGGCCCATCCCGTTCCGCCGATCCAGTTCCCCGAATCGCTGCCGGTCTCGGCCCGGCGCGAGGAGATTGCACGTGCGATCCGCGAGCACCCGGTGGTCATCGTTTGTGGCGAGACCGGCTCAGGCAAGACGACGCAGATCCCGAAGATCGCGTTGACCCTTGGCCGCGGCCTCGGTGCGGGTGGCCGCGGCATGATCGGCCACACGCAGCCGCGGCGCATCGCCGCATCGAGCGTGGCCAAGCGCATTGCCGAAGAGCTGAGCACGACGCTAGGCGACGTGGTCGGCTACAAGGTGCGCTTCCAGGACCGGCTGCACGCCGGAGCCTCGGTGAAGCTGATGACCGACGGCATCCTGCTGGCCGAGACGCAGACCGACCCGCTGCTGAAAGCGTACGACACGCTGATCATCGACGAGGCCCACGAGCGCAGCCTGAACATCGACTTCCTGCTCGGCTACCTGCGCGAGATCCTGCCGCGGCGGCCCGACCTGAAGGTGATCGTCACTTCGGCCACCATCGATGCCGATCGTTTCGCACAGCACTTCGCGTCGCGCCACGGGCCGGCGCCGGTGGTGATGGTGTCGGGCCGGCTGTTTCCGGTCGAGCAGCGCTGGCGGCCCTTCGAAGAACAGCGCAACGTCGACCTCGAGGACGCGATCGCTGATGCGGTCGATGAAGCGTGGCGTGGCGGCGCTGGCGACATCCTCGTCTTCCTGCCCGGCGAACGCGAGATCCGCGAAACCGCCGACCATCTGCGCAAGCACCTGGCTCAGACGATGCGCGGCGGCCCGCCCGCGGAGATCCTGCCGCTCTTCGCGCGCCTGTCGCAGACCGAGCAGGACCGTGTTTTCACCAGCGGCAACGGCCGGCGCATCGTGCTGGCCACCAACGTCGCCGAGACATCGCTGACGGTGCCGGGCATTCGCTACGTGATCGACTCCGGCCTCGCTCGGGTCAAACGTTACAGCTACCGCAACAAGGTCGAGCAACTGCAGATCGAGCCGATCAGCCAGGCCGCGGCGAACCAGCGCGCCGGCCGCTGCGGACGGGTGGCCGACGGCATCTGCATCCGCCTCTACGACGAGCCCGGCTTCGCCGAGCGGCCGAGGTTCACCGACCCCGAGATCCTGCGCTCGTCTCTGGCCGGCGTGATCCTGCGCATGAAGTCGCTGCACCTGGGCCGGGTGGAGGACTTCGGCTTCCTCGACCCGCCGCCGAAGAAGGCCATCGCCGACGGCTACGCGCTGCTCGGCGAACTCGGCGCGGTGGACGACGACAATCAACTGACGCCGATCGGCCGCGAACTCGCCAAGCTGCCGCTGGATCCGCGCGTCGGCCGCATGATCCTGGAAGCGCGCCAGCGCCAGTCGCTCAGCGAGGTGTTGATCATCGCCGCGGCCTTGAGCGGCCAGGACGTGCGCGACCGCCCGCTCGAACAGCAGCAGGCCGCCGACCAGAAGCACCAGGCCTTCGACGACGAGCGTTCGGAGTTCATGGGCTACCTGAAACTCTGGCACTGGATCGAGGCCGGGCGCGGCGTGCACGGCCCCGGCGTCGAGGCCCAGCACAAGCTGTCCAACCGCCAGCAGGAGCAACGCCTGCGCGAGCACTTCGTCAGCCCGCGCCGGGTGCGCGAATGGCGCGACATCCATTCGCAGCTGCACCAAGTGGTGGCTGAGCAGGGCTGGCGGCTGAACACGAGCGCCGCCACCTACGAACAGGTGCACCTGGCAATGCTGTCGGGGCTGCTCGGCAACATCGGATTGAAGAGCGACGACGAGGATTGGTACCTGGGAGCGCGCGGCATCAAGTTCTGGCGTCACCCCGGCGCGCACCTGAGCAAGAAGCCGGGGCGCTGGCTGGTGGCGGCCGAACTGATCGACACGACGCGCCTCTTCGGCCGCGGCCTGGCGGCGATCGAGCCGACGTGGATCCCGCCCATCGCCGGTCACCTGCTGAAAATACAACTGCTCGAGCCGCATTGGGAAAAGAAGGCCGCCGAGGTGGTGGCGCTCGAGCGCGCCACGCTGTACGGCATCGTGGTCTACAGCAACAAGCGCGTGAACTTCGGCCGCATCGATGCTGTTGCGGCGCGCGAGATCTTCATCCGCGAAGCGCTGGTGGCTGGGCAGTGGGAGTCGCCGCTGCCGTTCCTCGCGCACAACTGCAAGCTGGTGCGGCAGATCGAAGAACTCGAGCACAAGGCGCGACGGCAAGACGTGCTCGTCGACGAAGACCTGATCCACGCCTTCTACGACCAGCAGCTGCCTGCCGACGTGTGCTCGGGCGCGACGCTCGAGCGCTGGTACCGCGACGAGGTGGGCAAGCGCCCGAAGCTGCTGCAGCTCTCGCGCGACGAGCTGATGCGCCACGAGGCGGCGGGCATCACGACCGAAGCCTTTCCGCGCACGGTGCGGCTGGGCGGCATCGACTGCGCAGTGCAGTACCTGCACGAGCCCGGCGATGCGAAAGACGGCATCACGGTCAGCGTGCCGATCTACGCGCTGAACCAGGTGAGCGAAGAACGCTGCGAATGGCTGGTGCCCGGCATGCTGCGCGAGAAGGTGCTGGCGCTGGCCAAGAGCCTGCACCAGCGCCCACGCTCGCGTCTGGTGCCGCTGCCTGAGTTCGCAGCCGAGTTCTGCGCCACCACAGCATTCACGCAGGGCGGCTTGCTCGATGCGCTGTTGAAGGCCGTGCGCGAACGCACGCAGCTGGCCGTGCAGCGCACCGATTTCAAGTTCGACCAACTCGGTGCGTACCTGCTGATGAACTTTCGCATCGTCGACGAACATGGCCGCCAGCTCGGCAGCGGGCGCGACCTGGCAGGGCTGAAAGCCGAACTCGGCGCTCAGGCGCGCAACGCGTTCCAGGCGCTCGCCGCGCTGAAGGTGGGCAAGGCCGTGACCTCGGCCCTGCCGGCACCGACCTCGGCGTCGAGCGCCGCTGTACGCACCACGGTGGCGCCGGCCGCACCCACGGAACCGTTGGTCGCGCGGCTCACCGACTGGACCTTCGGCGAACTGCCCGAGCTGATGGAGATCCAGCGCAGCGGCCAGTCGCTGATCGGCTTTCCGGCCCTCATCGACCGGGGCGACCATGTGCAGATTGAAGTATTCGACGAGCCGGCGGTGGCCACCACGAAGCACCGCGCCGGCCTGCGCCGGCTGGTGGCGCTGCAGATCCGCGAGCCGCTGAAGTACCTCGAGAAGAACATCCCCGATCTGCAGAAGATGGCCGCCGCCTATCTGGTGCTGGGCACGCAGGAAGAGTTGCGTGAGCAGATCGTCGAGGTGGCGCTCGAACGTGCTTTTCTGGCTGAGCCTTGGCCCCAGGATGCCGCCAGCTTCGCGCGGCGGCTCGACGAAGGCCGCCCGCGTCTGAGTCTCATCGCGCAGCAGGTGGCGCGTGAGGCCGGCGGGGTGCTCGTGGAGCTTGCCGCTGCGCAGCGCAAGCTGAAGGACAGCCGGCCGCCGCGCGAGCTGGCCGAAGACATCACGCAGCAGCTGCTGCGCCTGGTGCCCAAGCGATTCCTGAGCCTCACGCCGTGGGCGCAGATCGCGCACCTGCAGCGCTACCTGAAGGCGATCACGCTGCGCCTGGACAAGCAGCGCGGCGATCCGGCGCGCGATGCACAGCGCCTGGCCGAGCTGCGCCCGCTCGAGCAGCGCTACCTGCGCCGTCTGGCCGAGCTGAGAGGCGCGCCGCACGGTCGCCTGGTCGAGTACCGCTGGCTGCTCGAAGAACTGCGCGTGAGTTTTTTCGCACAGGAGCTGCGCACGCGCGAGCCCGTCAGCGTGAAGCGTTTGGAGAAGCTTTGGGCACAACTGTCGACTTGAGCGGGTCGGGCGGGCGGGGCGGCGGCGGGAACGATTTACATTCCCAGGTTCAATGAACCCACCCGCGCCCTCCACCGCACCGTCGGCCACTCCGCTGCGGCCCGGTATCCGATTGACCGACTTCGAAGTGCGCGAAGTGATCGGTGTCGGTGGCTTCGGCATTGTCTATCGCGCCTTCGACCACACGCTCGAGCGCGACGTGGCGTTGAAGGAGTACATGCCCGCGGCGCTGGCCGATCGCACCGCGACGATGCATGTTTCGTTGCGCTCCAGCGCCAACGAAGAGACCTTCAAGCTCGGGTTGCGCTCGTTCGTCAACGAGGCGCGTCTGCTGGCGCGGTTCGATCACCCGTCGCTGGTCAAGGTGTACCGGTTCTGGGAAGCGAACGGCACCGCCTACATGGTGATGCCGCTGTACCGCGGCCGCACGTTGAAGGAACTGGTGGCCAGTGGCGCCGGGCCGCGCGACGAGGCGGCGCTGCGCAAGGTCCTGTTGCCGCTGTTGGGCGCGCTGGAGCGCTTGCACGACGACGGTGTGTTCCATCGCGACATCTCGCCCGACAACATCGTCATCGAGCCCGACGGCCACCCGGTGCTGCTGGATTTCGGCGCGGCGCGGCACGTCATCGCCGACCGCAGCCAGAACCTCACCGCGATCCTCAAGCCCTCCTACGCGCCGATCGAGCAGTACGCCGAAGCGGGCGGTGTCAAGCAGGGCCCGTGGACCGACTTCTACGCGCTCGGCGCCACGCTGCACTTCCTGATCTGCGCCAAGGCACCGCCGCCGGCCACGGCGCGCACCATCGACGACTTCATGGTGCCGCTGGTGCAGCAGGCGCCGCCGGGTTGTTCAGCGGCCTTCCTGCAAGTCCTCGACTGGATGCTCAGGCCGCGGCCCAACGATCGGCCGCGCAGCGTGGCCGAGTTGCGCAGCGCGCTGAGTGACGCCGCTGCAGCACAGGCTGCCCAGGGTGCGCCGCCCGATGACGACGCCACGGTGGTGCTGGCGCCGCGCGGCGATCTCGAGGCCGCGACCGTGATGCTGCCGCGCGGCCACAACGCGCCGGCGCCGGCCGACACGCCGCGCACGACAGTGCGCCAACCAACACCACCCGTGCACACGCTGGCGCTGCCCCCGCGTCCGCAGACCGAACCGCAGCCGCGCACAACGATGCGACCTCCCACCGCGGCGCCGGGTGCACCGGCAGCGGCACAACAGTCGCGCTGGACGGTGGTGGCCGCCGTGGCCGGCTACAGCGCGATCGGCATCGGCGCGCTGTGGTGGTTCTTCGGCACGCGCGGCCCGGCCGCGCCCGCCGCATTGCCCAGCGACGTGGCGGCCTCCGCGCCGCCGCTCGTGGTGGCCGCTGCGTCAACGCCGCGGCTGAACACCGCGCCGGCAGCGCCAGCCGTGGCCAGTGCCCCGACAGAGGCATCGGCACCGCCGCTGCCGGCCATCGAACCGGCGCCCGCGCCCGCGCCGGTAGCCGCTGTTGCGGCACCACCGCCAGGAACGGCCCCGGTCGTGCGCAAGCCCGCGCCAATCCGGCCGGCCGCCGCGCCGACCCCCGCCGTGGTGGTGCCTGAGCCCGCTCCGCCGCCGCAAGCATCGCCCGAGGCGAGCGTGGTGCGCCCGGCTCCGAGCCGACCCAGCGTGCCGGCGCCTCCGCCGGTCGCGGCCGTGAACCCCAAGGACGCCTGCGGCGGGCGGATGCTGGTGGCCTACTGGAACTGCATCTCGCGCGAATGCGCCAAGCCCGAAGCGGCGCCGCATCCCGAATGCGTGAAGTGGCGAGACCTCCAGGCGCGCCAGCGCAACTCCGAAACCCAATGAGCGAGTCCGACACGCACCCCCACCACGCGATCTGGCCCTCGCGCCTGCCGCGCCGGCTCGAGGTGCCGCAGACTTCGTTGTGGTTCAACCTCGAAGTCAGCGCGGCCCGCTATCCACACAAAGCGGCCTACTTGTTCTTCGGACAGCGCACCACCTTCGCGCAGCTGCATTCGCAGGCCCAGGCGCTGGCCGGCTGGCTGCAATCCAAGGGCGTGGCGCGCGGCGACCGGGTGCTGCTGTTCATGCAGAACAGCCCGCAGTTCGTGGTCGCCTTCTACGGCATCGTTCGCGCCGATGCCGTGGTCGTGCCGGTGAACCCGATGAACCGCGCCGACGAGTTCGGCCACTACATCACCGATGCCGGCGCGAAGGTCGCCATCACCAGCGCCGACCTGGCCGGCATCGTCGCCGAGGCCGATGCCCGGCTGCCGGGCGAGCACCGCCTGCGCCAGCTGCTGGTGACGCGTCTGGCCGAGGCCTTGCCCGAAGGCGGGCCGGTGGCCGAAGAAGCGCCTTCGGCCGCGGTGCTCGAGTGGCTGATGTGCGACCCCGCCTTGCCGGCCGGCGTGACACCCTGGGCCGATGCGCTGGACGCCGGCCTGCGGCCCACGGCACATGCCGCCGAACCCGACGATCTGGTGCTGCTGCCCTACACCTCGGGCACCACCGGCGCGCCCAAGGGCTGCCTGCACAGCCACCGCACGCTGATGTGCAACGTGGTCGGCGGCGGGTTGTGGAGCCATGCCAGCGCCGAATCGGTGTCGCTGGGCGTGGTGCCGATGTTCCACATCACCGGCATGATGTACGGCGTGCTGGGCCCGGTGTACCTGGGGCTGACGGTGGTGATCCTGCCGCGCTGGGACCGCGAACTCGCCGGGCGCCTGATCTCGCGGCACCGCGTCACGCACTGGACCTGCATCCCGACGATGGTCATCGACCTGTTCGCCAGCCCCCGCTACAAGAGCTTCGATCTGAGCAGCCTGCGCTACCTCTCCGGCGGCGGCGCGGCGATGCCGCAGGCGGTGGCCCAGCGGCTGCTCGACGAATTCGGCCTGACGTTCGCGGAAGGTTATGGCCTCACCGAGACCGCCGCCCCGAGCCACGCCAACCCGCCCGAGCGCGCCAAGCTGCAATGCCTGGGCATCCCGATCTATGGCGTCGATTCGCGCATCGTCGACCCCGACACGCTGGCCGAGGTGCCGGTGGGCGAGACCGGCGAAATCGTCACCCACGGCCCGATGGTCTTCAAGGGCTACTGGGGCCACCCCGAGGCCACGGCGGCGGCTTTCATCGAAATCGACGGCAAGCCGTTTTTTCGCACCGGTGACCTCGGCCGCATGGACGAAGAAGGCTACTTCTTCATGGTCGACCGGCTGAAGCGAATGATCAACGCCAGCGGCTTCAAGGTCTGGCCGAGCGAAGTCGAGCTGCTGCTCTTCAAATGCCCGCTGGTGCAGGAGGCCTGCATCATCGCCGCGCGCGACGCCTACCGCGGCGAGACGGTGAAAGCGGTGGTGGTGCTGCGCGCCGAGTCGCGCGGCCGTGCCACGCCGCAGGACATCATCGACTGGTCACGCGAGCACATGGCCGCGTACAAGGTGCCGCGGGTGGTGCAGTTCGTCGAGCAGCTGCCCAAGAGCGGCTCGGGCAAGGTGATGTGGCGGCTGTTGCAGGAGCAGGAAGCCGTTGCGCCGGCCGCTTCAGACGCGCGAGGCTGATTGCAGCAGATCGCCGCGCAGCACCCACAGCGCCTGCTGCAGGGCCCGCGCGTCGTTGCTGGCGCGGTGCCGTGCCAGGCCCATTGCCGCCAGCGCCTCGCGCTGCAAGCGCGCCAGTTCGGGCAGACTGCTGTCGTCGAGCAGCCGCGCTGCCGATTCGAGCCTGAAGGCCGGGGCCAGGCCGGCTTCGTCGTAGAGCCGGGCCAGCCAGGGGTAGTCATGGCCCCAGGCATCGCTGTAGGCCACGCAGCCGGCCAGCGCCTCGTTCAACAGTCGCGCCACGACCCGCACCGGCTTGCCGTGGCGCTCGAGCGTGGCGCGCGTGATGCCGTGCACCTGCTCGGCGCTGGGATCCCAGTGCGTCCACAGCGGCGCCGGCTGGATCAGCGTGCAGAAGCTGCGGCCGTCGGCGTGCACGAAGCCGACCTCGATCGGATAGCCGTGCCGGCCGAATCCCGAGGCCTCGATGTCCAGCGTGCAAACGCGCTCGTCGCTGATGTCGTCGGTGCAGGCCATGGCGGCGCGACGATAGCCGAGCATCCCCGGGTGTGACGGTGAAGATGTCGCAACCCGACGTGTTGATCATCGGCGGCGCGGTGGTGGGCTGCGCCGCGGCGTTCTTCCTGCGCGAACGCTGCGAACTCGAAGTGCTGGTGCTCGAGCGCGACCCGAGCTACCGCGATTGCGCGACGACACGCTCGCTGGCGTCGATCCGGCACCAGTTCTCGACGCCGCTGAACGTGGCGATGTCGATGTTCGGCACGCAGTTTCTGCGCGAGGCGCCCGCGCGGCTGGCGGTCGACGGCGACGCACCGGCACTGGGCTTTCGCGAGCGCGGCTATCTGTTCCTGGCCGGCGCCGCCGGGTTGCCCGTGCTGCGCGCCAACCATGCCGTGCAGCGCGGCTGCGGGGCGGATGTGGCGCTGCTCGGTGTGCCCGAGCTGCGGCAGCGCTTTCCGTGGCTGGCCGTCGACGACCTCGCCGCAGGCGCGCTCGGTCTGTCCGGCGAAGGCTGGGTCGACGGCCACGCGTTGCTGCACGGCCTGCGCCGCAAGGCAATCGCACTCGGCGTGCAAGTCTCGCCAGGCGAGGTGGTGGCGCTGGAGTGTCGTGCCGGCCGCATCGAAAGCGCCAGGCTCGCCGATGGACAGCGCATCAGCGCTCGCTGGTTCGTGCTCGCGGCCGGCACCGGCGCTACGGCGCTGGCGGCAAGCGCCGGCATCGAGCTGCCGGTGCGCGCCCGCAAGCGCTGCGTGTTTCAGTTCCGCAGCCCCGAGGCCGCACCGGGCTGCCCGCTGGTGATCGACCCGACTGGCCTGTACTTTCGCCCGGAGGGCGACGGTTTCCTGTGTGGCGCGGCACCACCTGACAGCGACGACCCCGACGTGGCGCGCGACGATTTCGAAGTCCACTGGCGCCTGTGGGATGAACGCCTGTGGCCGGCCCTCGCGCAACGTGTGCCCGGTTTCGCTGCGGCGCGCGTGGTTGGCGCCTGGGCCGGGCACTACGACGTCAACACCTTCGACCACAACGCCATCGTCGGGCCGCATCCCGACCTGAACAACCTGCTCCTCGCGAACGGCTTCAGCGGCCATGGCCTGCAGCAGGCGCCGGCGGTGGGACGCGCGCTCGCGGAATGGATCGTCGATGGGGGCTGGCGCACGCTGGACCTGAACCCGCTCGGCTGGGCTCGCGTGAAACGCGGCGAGCCGTTGCGCGAGCTGAACGTTGTGTGAGTGAACCACCTCCGCAGCGCCTTCGGCGCTTCCCCCTCGAGGGGGCCGCTCGGCCGCGCCGGGCTCGTTACGGCGCCAGGCGCTCGCGCACCCAAAGAGTGCCGTCGAGCCGGTAACGCAGCCGGTCGTGCAGGCGGCTCTTGCGCCCCTGCCAGAACTCCCAGCGATCCGGCACCAGCCGGTAGCCGCCCCAGTGCGGCGGGCGTGGCGGGTTCAGCGCGTAGCGCGCCGCGCAGCGTGCTGCGTTGCTCACGAGCACGGCGCGCGAGGCGATGACCTGGCTTTGCGGCGAGGCCCAGGCGCCGATGCGCGAATCGAGCGGACGCGTGGCGAAGTAGCTGTCCGACTCGTCGTCGCCGGCAAATTGCACCAGCCCTTCGATGCGCACCACGCGTTCCAGCTCGACCCAGTGGAACTGCAGCGCCGCGGCCGGGTTGCCGGCGAGTTCGACGCCTTTACGGCTGTCGCGGTTCGTGTACCAGACGATGCCACGCGCGTCGTAGCCTTTGGCCAGCACCACGCGCGTCGACGGCCTGCCGTTCGCGCCCACGGTGGCCAGCGTCATCGCGGTGGGTTCGGGCAGTTGCGCCGCCAGCGACTGCTTCAGCCAGATATCGAACTGTTGCAGCGGGTCGGGCGCGGAGGCCGCTTCGTCCAGCGCATCACGCTCATAACTCTTGCGCAGCGCGGCGATGTCGGGCGTGGGCAGCATCGTTGCAGTATAGGCAGCGGCGTGGCGATGCCCGGTGCATCCCTTACGTGGAAGGCCGTAAGTGAACGTCCCACTTCATGGGCCCGGGGGCTGGCCGCATTCTGTGGGCTGTGACCCGTACCCCTCCCACCATCATCGTGCTCGCCGCCGGGCAGGGCAGCCGCTTCAAAGGCGCCGAGCCCAAGCTCGCGCAGCCCTTGTTCGGCAGCACCGTGCTCGGCTGCACGCTGCGCAACGCGGTGGAATCGCGGCTGCCGGTGCTGCTGGTCACCACCGCGCCGTTCGTCGTCGCGGCGGCGCGCGTGCTGGCGATGCGCGACATCGTGGTGGTGCCGGCCGTCGAAGCGCGCCGCGGCATGGGGCATTCGATTGCTGCCGGCGTGACCGAGCGGGCCTCGGCCTCGGGTTGGCTGGTGCTGCCCGGCGACATGCCGCTCACGCGCCCGGCCACCTTGCGTGCGGTGGCTGCGGCGGTGGAGCTTCATCCGGTGGTCTATGCGCAGTACCGCGGCAGGCGTGGCCACCCGGTGGGTTTTGCCGCCGAGCTGTTCTCCGAACTGGTGCTGCTGGACGGTGACGAAGGGGCGCGGCGCCTCGTCGCGCGCTACCCGGTGCACGGCGAAGAGGTCGACGACCCCGGCGTGCTGCTGGACGTGGACACGCAGGAAGACCTGCAATCGATGCAGGCCAGGGAGCCGGCCACCGATTCCGCGCAAGCGCAACGCACGGTGGTGCCCGGCGAAACCGGCTGATCCGCTGACACGCTCAGCCGCAGAGCCCGTGCTCGCGGGCCAGGCGCATCAAGCGCTCGATCTCGCGGTCGCGCAGGCCGTGTTCGTGCAAGGCCCGCGCCGTATCCGCCAGGTAGGCCAGCGTGCTGCCGTAGCGTCCGCTGGCATGCCGCAGGATGTGCAGCATCTGCGCGTCGCCGATGGTGCCGGTGAAGTTGACGCTGCGCCGGCTGAGCGTGAAGGCCAGCGCTGGCACGACGCCGCGCTCAGTCTGCGCGGCGAGGAAGCGCGGGTCGTAGACGCCGGTGGGCATCTCGCGCGCCCACAGGCGTTCCAGCTCGTCCTCGGCCTGCTCGCGGCGCATGCGGTACACCACGCCGCAGCAACTGCCGCCCGGCAGCAATGCAAACACCAGCCCCGGCTGCTCGGCAGTGCCGCGGTTCACGCGCGAGCGCATGCGAAACGCCCGGTGCCAGCCGTGCACCTTGGCGGCACGGCGTTCGGCGGCGTCGAATTCGGGCCGCCAGATCAGCGAGGCGTAGCCAAACACCCACAGTTCGCGGCGCCGGCCCAGTTCGCGCCACTGCGCGCGGATGCGCGACAGCATCGCGCCCGGGTCACGGACGATGAGGCGCGGGTCGACGGGTGGCAAGGGCATTCGCGCCAGCTTAGCGGATGCCTGCGAAGACGCGGCCGCAGGGCTGCCGCGGGGTTGCGCGAGGCGTGTCCGGGGCCTGTCCGGGGTCTTGACGATGTAACTTAGTTACTTGATACTTCGCGCGCCAGTTACATCCTCGCCGCCTCATGCACGCCACCGTCGACGCCGTCACCCGCCGCATCCAGGTACGCAGCCACGCCTTGCGCCAGGCCTATCTGGCGCGTCTGGAAAAGGCCGCGGCGCGCCCGCGCGGCAGCGATCGCATGGGCTGCGCCAACGTTGCCCATGCCTTCGCCGCCATGCCGGCGAGCGACAAGCTGCGCATCGTCGCCGAGCGTGCGCCGCACTTGGCCATCGTCACGTCGTACAACGACATGCTCTCGGCGCACCAGCCCTACGAGAGCTACCCGGCACTGATCCGCGACGAAGCCCATGCCCGCGGCGCCACCGCGCAGGTGGCTGGCGGCGTGCCGGCGATGTGCGACGGCGTCACGCAGGGCCTGCCCGGCATGGAGCTCAGCCTGTTCTCGCGCGACACGATCGCGATGGGCACCGCGGTGGCACTGACGCACGATGTCTTCGACGGCGCGCTGCTGCTCGGCGTCTGCGACAAGATCGTGCCCGGGCTGCTCATCGGCGCGCTGCACTTCGGGCACTTGCCGTGTGTCTTCGTTCCGGCTGGGCCGATGAGTTCGGGGCTGTCGAACACCGAAAAATCCAAGGTGCGCGAGCGCGCCGCGATGGGCCAGGCCGGGCGCGACGAACTGCTCGCCGCCGAAGTCGCCGCTTATCACGGCCCCGGCACCTGCACCTTCTACGGCACCGCCAACAGCAACCAGATGCTGCTCGAGGCGATGGGCCTGCATGTGCCCGGAGCGGCTTTCGTTCATCCGCACGACGGGCGGCGCGAAGGCCTGACGCGAGCCGCGGTGCGCACGCTGCTGGGCATCACGGCCCATGCCTCGCCCTCGCGTTTCACGCCGATCGGGCGACTGGTGGACGAACGCGTCATCGTCAACGCGATGGTCGCGCTGCTGGCCACCGGCGGCTCGACGAATCACCTCATCCACTGGGTGGCGGTGGCACGCGCGGCGGGCATCGTCATCGACTGGACCGACTTTTCCGAGCTGTCGGCCGTGGTCCCTTTGTTGGCGCGTGTCTACCCGAACGGCGTGGCCGACGTGAACCATTTCCAGGCCGCCGGCGGCCCGGGATTTGTGATCCGCGAGTTGCTCGACGCCGGGCTGATGCATGGCGACGTGGCCACGGTGACGGGCGGCGGCCTGCGCGATGTCGATGGGCTGCCCGAGCATTCAGGCGACGAGTCGGTGCTGCGCCCGGCGGCCGCGCCGTTTTCGCCCAGCGGCGGCCTGCGCCTCTTGCAAGGCAACCTCGGCCGCGCGGTCATCAAGGTCTCGGCGGTGCCCGAAGAGCGCCACATCGTGCAGGCCCCGGCGCGTGTTTTCACCAGCCAGGAGGCGATGCTCGCCGCGTTCAAGGCCGGCGAGTTGGCCAGCGACGTGGTCGTGGTGCTGCGCTTCCAGGGCCCGCGCGCCAACGGCATGCCCGAGTTGCACAAACTGACGCCGCCGCTGGCGGTGCTGCAAGGGCAGGGGCACCGAGTGGCGCTGGTCACCGATGGCCGCATGAGCGGTGCGTCGGGCAAGGTGCCGGCAGCCATCCACGTCAGCCCCGAGGCGCTGGCCGGCGGGCCGCTGGCCAAGGTGCGCGATGGCGACCTGATCCGCCTCGACGCCGTGGCGGGCACGCTCGATGCACTGGTGGGCGACGTCGAATGGGCCGCTCGCCCGCTCGCCGAGATGAGCGCCGAGCAGGCCGACGACAACGGCCACGGCCTCGGCCGTGAACTTTTCGCCGGCCTGCGCCGGCATGTGGCCAGCGCCGAAGAAGGCGCGGTCACCTGGTTGTGAAAGCGACGATGAACACACTCGAATTGGTGAGTTACGGCCCGGTCATCCCGGTCATCGTGCTGCAACGCGAACAAGACGCGGTGCCTCTGGCGCGCGCGCTTGTGGCCGGTGGCGTGAAGGTGCTGGAAGTGACGCTGCGCACGCCCGCGGCGCTAGCCTGCATGCGCGCGATCGTGCGCGAGGTGCCCGAGGCGATCGTCGGCGCCGGCACGCTGCGCAGCGAAAGCGATGTCAGCGCCGCGATCGACGCCGGCTGCCGCTTCGGCGTGAGCCCGGGCTACCTGCCGGAGATCAGTGCCGCCTGCCTGCGCGGCGGGCTGCCGCTGCTGCCCGGGGTGGCCACGGCCAGCGAGGTGATGGCAGCGCAGCGTGATGGCCTGAGCTTCCTGAAGTTCTTCCCGGCCACCGCGGCCGGCGGCATTCCGATGCTGAAAGCGCTGGCCGGTCCGTTCCCCGACGTGGTGTTCTGCCCCACCGGCGGTATCACCGCGCAGACGGCACCGCAGTTCCTGGGCTTGTCGAACGTTAAAGTCTGCGGCGGCTCGTGGCTGACGCCGCAGGACGCGATCGACGCCGGCGATTGGGCGCGCATCACGAAGCTGGCGCGCGAGGCGCAGGCGCTGCGCACCTGACTTCGCTCTCGCCCCTGCAGGGGCAGGACTCAATCCTTCTGCGGCCGGGCCTCGAAGACGAGGCAGGTGGTGCTGCCATGCGCGTACAAGGTGCCGTCGGCGCCCACCAGCCGCGCTTCGGCGGTGGCCAGCTGGCGGCCGCTGTGCACCACCTCGCCGATGGCGCGCACGCGCTGCACCTGCGGCGTGATGGCGCGCACCAGCTTGATGTTCAGATCGGTGGTGGTGTAGGCGCGCCCCAGCGGCATGGTGCTGTGCACGGCGCAGCCCAGCGCCGAATCGAGCAAGGTG
>JANNQO010000116.1:0-24819 GCA_031400795.1 Rubrivivax sp.
TGCATTCGGTTGCCGCACAGCCCGCACAGCACACGGCCCTGCAATAGGGCAGAACCTTCTCGAGGCGGGCTGCCGCGCTCCCAGCCGAGGGCCTTCGAGCTCTCCTGCAGACGTTGCTCGATGCGCTCGTATTCCTCCCACGAGATGTACCCAGGGTGGGCATCAACGCCGCGCTGGCGGCGCTGAAACCGCAGATCGCGCAGCGTGCCGAGAAGTACGCGTTTCCGAGCGTCAAGCCTGTCGAAACGGATCGACAACCCCCAGCGTGCCGAAGCGCTGCCCATGCGTCAGGTCTTCGGTGAAGAGCGTCGTCACCCTGGCGCGCAGTGCTGCTTCGACGATCATCGCGTCCTAGATCGACAGCTGACTGGTGATGCAACGATCGATCGCCGCCGCGACCAACGCAGCATCGCTGCCGATCACCGGCCAGACCAGAAAGGCCGCACAGAGGGCCTTCGCCGCTGCCGCCGAGGTGCGCTGCTTGCGTGTCAGCGTGTGAAAGAGTTCGATCAACACCTGCGTGCTGACCACCGCTTCACCCGCGGCGGAGGCTTCGGCCACCAGATCCAGCGCCCGCCGGCGCTTGGCGGGCGCGCCGGCATCGGTGCAGCACACGAGCACGTTGGTGTCGAAGAACACCATCTCGGTCAGCGGCTGCGCCGCACCGCCTTGGTCTTGCCGCCCTGTGTGGCCACACGGTCGCGGGCGCGGAAGTCGGTCTCGTACAGGGACTCACGCAGCGTGCCGCGCCGAGAACCGCGCGGCGCCTTCGACGTGGTGGCGTCGATCGCCGCCATCAACCGTGCCGTGCTTTCCTGCCGCGCACGCACCAAGGCATCGCCGGGCTCGTTCACATAGCTCAGCAGGAACTCGCGCACCTTCGCGGACAGCGAAGTGCCTTCCTGAATCGCCCGGACTCGCGCCCGTTTGATGAGTTGATCGTCAACGGAAATGGTCAGGTTGGACATGGCCGGCAGCCACTCGTGGCTCACCCGTTTGATGATACGGAAACACGTGAACCCGTGGCGATGGCCCGGTGTCGACGAATGCCCTGGCCGGCCGCGCCTACTGCCCCCCGCGCGCCAGCCCCAGCCGCTCCACCACCGCCTTCTCCGCCGCGAAGGCTTCGCGCATCACCCTCGCGTAATCCTCGGGCCCGAGGTAGGCCGGCTCCTGGTCGTACTTGGCGAGTTCGGTGATCAGTTGCGGGTCGAACAGCGCGGCCTTGAAGGCGTCGTGCAGGATCGCCACCACCGCGGCCGGGATGCCGCGCGGCCCGGCGATGCCGTAGGGCGACTGGGCGACGATGCCGTGGCCGAGTTCCTTCAGCGTCGGCACGTGCGGAAAGCGCCGGCTGCGCTGCGCACCCATCGTGGCCAGCAGCCGCAGCCGGCCCGATTCGACGAAAGGCGCGAAGCCGGTGGAGTTGACGCCGGCCATCACCTGGCCCGACGCGATCGCCACCAGCTGTTCGGCGGTGCCTTTGTAGGGCACATGCACGTACTTCAGTTGGCGCCGGCCGAGCAGTTCGTCCAGCACCAGGTGGGGCGTGGTGCCGGCGCCGTTGGTGGCGATGTTGAACTCGCCGGGCTTGACGGCCACCGCGGCGAACAGGTCGTCCAGTGTCTGGATCGGGCTGGTCGCCGGCACCAGCACGCCGAAGGTCACGCCGGTGAGCTGCAGGATCGGCGTGGTGTCGCGCACCGGGTCCCACAGCACCTTCTGCGTGTGCGGCGCGCGGAACACCGGCTGCGGCATCTGCGCCAGCGTGTAGCCGTCGGGCGCAGCCTGCTGAAGGATCGGCATGCACAGCGTGCCGCCGGCACCGGCGCGGTTTTCCGTCAGCACCTTCTGCTGCAGATGCCGGCCGGCGATCTCGGCGAGCAGCCGCAGCGTGAGGTCGGTGGCACCGCCTGCCGGCCACGGCACCCACAGCGTGATCGGGCGGACCGGGAAGTCCTGCGCCCGAACGCTCATTGCCGGCAGTGCGCCGAGCAGGCAATGCCGCCGCGTGATCACGCCGGCCCCCCGCGCTTGGCCAGGCCGCCGAAGCCGCGCTGCGGGTCGTAGCCGCGCGCGGCCAGCGCGAAGGCCAGCAGCAGTGTGCCCAGCACCACCCACGGCGCCAGGCCCGGGTCCTTGCCGTACAGCGCGAAGCGCAGCCACTCCACCGCATGCGTGAACGGGTTCACTTGCGCCAGGCGCCAGACCCAGGTGGCGCCCGACTCCTCGAGCTTCCACAGCGGGTACAGCGCGCTGGAGATGAAGTACATCGGAAAGATCACGAAGTTCATCGTGCCTGCGAAGTTCTCCAGCTGGCGGATGTGCACCGACAGCAAGAGCCCGAGTGCGCCGAACATCAAGGCCGCAGCCGTGGCCGCGAGGATCGCGTGCGCGCCGGGCAGCGGCAGCTCGGTGCCGATGAAGAGCGCGACGATCACGAACGCCGCCGCCTGCGCCAGCGAAAGCACCGCGGTGGCCACCAGCTTGGAGAGCAGGATCCACCAGCGCGGCAGCGGCGCCGTGAGCAGGAGGCGCATCAACCCCATCTCGCGGTCGTAGACCATCGCCAGGCTGGACTGCATGCCGTTGAAGAGCAGCACCATGCCGATCAAGCCCGGCACGATGTAGGTGTCGTACGAGACGTAGCTGTCGTACGGCTCGACGATCGAGACACCGAAGACGTTGCGAAAGCCGGCCGCGAACACCGCCAGCCACAACAGCGGGCGCACCAGCGCCGAGACCAGCCGCCCGTACTGGCGCGCGAACTTCATCAGCTCGCGCATGACGATCGCCCACATCGCCTGAAGGGCGTGCTTCATGGTCCGGCCTGCAAGGCGTGCTTCATCCCGCTCTTGCCTTGCAGAGTTTCTCGGGCGCGTCGGCGCCGAGCGTGTCGAGCTGGTTCTTCGGGTGCAGGACGCCCTCGGCTGGCGCGATGCCGATGACGCCTTGGCCGTCGGTCAACAGCAGTGGTTGGCGCAGCTGCCCATCCCAGGCGCGGAACGACATCAGCACACCTTTGCTGCCGTCGAGTTCAACCTTCGCGAGTGACTGGGCGAAAGCCGCAGCCGGCCCCCTGGGTGCCGCCACCGCGGCGGCGACAAGCGCCTTGCCCGCCATCCACGCCGCCCAGTCGGGCGCCGTCATCGGCCGCCGCGCCGCCTTGACCATGCGGCGCGAGACCTGCGGCGCACCGAAGCGCTCGAAGCGCTGCGACCAGGCCAGCGCGGCCAGTCCCCCATCGCCCACCACCGGGCGCGGCAGCGCCGTGCGGTAAGGCAGCAGACTGGCGAACTCGCCGTCACTATCGACCACCCACACCACGTCGTAGCTGCCGACACCCCCCGGGTTGGTCAGCAGCAGCGGATTGGCCAGATCGCGCTCGCGCGGATCGGCCGAAAGCTTGAAAGGTTTGCTCGCCACCAGCTTCAAGCCGTAGCGCTTGATCGCGGCCTGCGCCGTGGCTGCTCGCACGCCGTCGGCCTCTGCGGCGAGCAGCAGCACGTTGGTCCAACGGCGCGCCACCAGCGCTTGCGCCAGCGCATCGGCGCGCATGCGCTCGCTGGGCATCAGGTGGAAGAGGTTGCGCCGGCAGTCGGCTCCGCGCAACGCGTCGCCGGCGTTGCCGCTGTTCAGCACCGGCAGCCGCGGCGCGGCATCGGCCACCGCCAACGTCCAGGCGGCCGGCAGATCGGTGATCAGCGCCGCCACCGCGCCTTGTTCGGCCTTCTGCGCTGCGGCACGCGCCGCCGCGGCATCGGCCACTTCGACCAGATCGAGTTCGAGCTTGGCACCGGCGGCGTTCAGCTCGAGTTCGCTGTCGGCCAGCGCCAGCCGCAGCGCCTCGACCGCCGGGCCGCCGGGGTGGCCGAGCGCGGCGCGTTCGAGCCGTGTGCGTTCGAGCCGTGCATCGTCGGCGGGAGCGAGCAACGTGATCCGAAAGGTCGCCGCCGCGGCAGGCAGCGTGGCGAGCACCAGCGCAGCAAACGCGGACTTCATTCGACGACCAGCGCTGCGTACGGCACACGCCCGACCTTCACGGTCTTCAGCGCGCGCGCGTTGGCCACGTCGATGACCGTCATGTCGTCGGAGAGGCCATTCACCACGTACAGGCGCTGCTCGGCTGCATCCAGCGTCACACCCCAGGCACGCTTGCCGGCCAGCACGAGCTGCGTGATGCGGCGCGTCGCCACGTCGACGAAGGCCACGTGGTTGGCCCGGCCCAGGCTCACGAATGCGGTCTTGCCGTCGCGTGTCATCGCCAAGCCGACCGGTGTGATGTCGGCCGCGCGCACGCCCTTCACCTCGAGGTGCAGCGTGTGCAGCACCTGGTGCGTCTTCGTGTCGATGATGCTGACGCTGGCGTCGAGCTCGTTGCTCACCCACAGCTGGGTGCCGTCGGGCGTGAGCGCGAAGCGCCGCGGGCGCTTGCCGGTCTTGATGTTGTGCACCACCTTGCCGCTGGCGATGTCGATCGCCTGCACGAGGTTGGCGGTCTCGCTGGTCACGTAGACGAGCTTGCCGTCGCGCGAGACCTTCACCCCCTCGGGCTCGCCGCCGACCTTGATCTCGGCCAGGCGCTTGCCGCTGGCCACGTCGACCACGCCGAGCATGGCGTCTTCCTCGTTGGAAACGTACAGTGTCTTGCCGTCGGGCGACAGGTCGAAGGCCTCGGGGTCGTCGCCGAGCGCAATGCGGCGCAGCGATTGGCGCGTGGCCAGATCGATCACGTCGGCCTGATGCGAGTCGCCGCAGGCCACCAGCAGCTGCTTGCCGTCGGCCGTGCGCTGCATGTGGCGCGGGCGCTTGCAGGTGGCGATGGTGCCCTTCACCTCGAGCGTGGCGGCATCGACGATGGTCAATGCGTTGTCTTTCTCGCTCGACACCAGCACCACCGGTTGCGCGGCGGCGGCCAGCGCCATACTGCCGAGCAGCCAGGCGGCGAAGAATCGAATCATGCGGCGGTCTCCTTCACGCGTTGGCTGGTTCGGGCGATGAACCCGGCTTCGAGCGTGGCGCCGCCGAGTGCCAGGCTCACCTCCGCCGGGCTGCCGTCGGCCAGCAGCCGGCCCAGGTGCAGCACCAGCACCCGATCGGCGCCGGCGGCTTCGTCGACGAGGTGCGTGGCCCACAAAACCGTGGTGCCGCGCGCGGCCACATCGGCGTGCAGCGCGGCCAGCAGGTCGCGCCGCGAGGCCGGATCCAGCCCGACGCTGGCCTCGTCCATCAGCAGCACGGCCGGGCGGTGCAGCAGTGCGCGCACCAGCTCCACCTTGCGCCGGTTGCCGCCGGAGAGTTCGCGCACCGGGCGGGCCAGCTCACCGGCCAGGCCGAGCGCTGCGCAGCCTTCGGCGATGCGCTCGGCGGCCAGCGTGCGTGGCAGCCCGTGCAACGCGGCGTGGAAACGCAGGTTGCGCTCGACGCTCAGATCCAGATCGAGCGCGCCCTGCTGGAAGACCACGCCGAGTGCGGCGAGTGCCGCCACCGGCTCGCGGTGGATCGAACGGCCGGCGATCAGCGCATCGCCGCCGTCGGCGGCAAAGAGGCCCGTCAACATCTGGAACAGCGTCGACTTGCCGGCGCCGTTGGGACCCAGCAGCACGACGAAGCTGCCACGCGCCAGCGCCAGCGTCAGCCCGTCCAGCGCAACCCGCTGGCCATAACGTTTGACAAGACCCAGCAGCTCGATGGCCGGGGCGGGCACGGTGGCGGACAAGGCAGCGGTCAGAGCGGTCAGAGCGATCAGACGGGCGTGGCCCCGCGCGGCGGGTTCCAGCGCAGCTTGCGGTAGATGGTGTTGCGGCTGATGCCCAGCCGTTTCGCGGCCGCGGAGATGTTGCCGCCGGCAGCGTCGAGCGTGCCGCGAATGAGTTCGAGCTCCAGCTCGACCAGCGAGCGCTGCGGCGCCGTCGTGTTGTCCATGGCCTGGGGCGCTGGCAGCGGCTCGGCCGGCGGCAGCACCGCGTTTGCCGGCGCGTCGCCACTCGCGCTGCGCACTTCGTCGCCCGGTTCGTCGAGAAAGTCATCGAGAAAATCGTCAGGAAGGTGCTCGCGCCGGATCATGCGTGCGCCGGCGGCCATCGCGAACGCACTGCGCAGCACGTTGAAGAGTTGGCGCAGGTTGCCCGGCCAGGCGTGGCGTTGCAGCAGCGCCGCGACCTCGCTGGCCAGGGCCGGGGGTGCTGCTGCCGGGCCGCGCGCGTCGCGCTGAGCCAAGTTGGCCACGATGCCCTCGGCCAGCGCCATGATGTCGCTGCGCGCACGCAGCGGCGGCAAGCGCAAGGTGATGCCGTTCAGCCGGTAGTACAGGTCTTCGCGAAAGGCCTGCACCTCGATGCGCTCTTTCAGCGGCTGCTGCGTGGCGCAGACCAGGGCCACGTCCACCGGCAGCGCCTCGGCGGCACCCAGCGCCAGCACCTGGCGCTCTTGCAGCACGCGCAGCAGGTGCGCCTGCACGGGCAGCGGCATCTCGCCCACCTGGTCGAGGAACAAGGTGCCGCCATGCGCCTGCACGATCTTGCCCGGCGCGGCGGGGCCCCGCGCGGCGCCGCCGTTGCTCTCGTCGCGGCCGAACAGTTCGGCTTCGATCAGCGACTCGGGGATGGCCGCGCAATCCACGACCACGAAAGGCGCTCGCGCGCGCTGCGAGTCGTGGTGGATGGCGCGTGCCAGCGTCTCCTTGCCGCTGCCGGTCTCGCCGACGATGAGGATCGGGATATCGCGGTCGATGACACGCCGCGCCTTGTCGGCCAGCGCTTGCAGGTGCGCGTCGCCGCTGCACAGCGCGGCCAGGCCGGCAGGGGCGTCGCGTCGCGGCACGACATCGCGCGCCGCCGCGGCAGGTTCGGCGCTGGCGCGCGCCGTGGCCATCGGCATGGCACTTTGCCAGGCCGGCCAGTTGAAGCGCGCCACCAGGTGCATCTCGCGCCCGTCGGCCAGGCGCAGCGCCAGCGGCATCGCCAGCGGCGAGCGGAAATGATCGACCAGCGCACCGACCGAGGTGCCGAACAGGCTGGCCAGCGTCTGCATGCGCAGCGCAGCGCCGCTCATCGCCAGCTGGTCGAGCGCGCTGCGGTTCGCACCCACCAGCTTGCCGTCGAGCGCCACGGCCAGGATGCCTTCCATCAGCGTGCCGATGTAGCCCGGCCGCAGGTGGAAGTGCACGCGCATCACATGGCGGAAATCGTCCGAGAGCCAGTGGTTCTCGATCATCCGGGCGCTCATCTTCACCAGCGCCATGGTGTGCTGGTGGTAGCTGCGTTTGTCGCCCGAGACATCGAGCACGCCCAGGATGTTGCCGCGCGGGTCGAGGATCGGCGCCGCCGAGCAGGTGAGGAAGTGGTTGGCGTGCATGAAGTGTTCGTCGGCATGCACGAGCGTGGGTGTCTCGGCCACCAGCGCCGTGCCCACCGCGTTGGTGCCCTTGGCCGGCTCGCTCCAGTTCGCGCCGGGCTGCAGCGCGACCTTGCTGGCGCGGGCCAGAAAGTCGTCGTCGCCGATGGCGTGGATCACCGTGCCGATGGCGTCGCACAGCACCACCATGCTCTGCGTGTGCACGATCTGCTCGAACAACATTTCCATCACCGGCGCGGCATGGGTGTGCAGGCGCAGGTTGCGCTCGCGCGCCACGGTCAGGTCGCTGCGACCCAGCGGCGAGTGGTCCGGCGATTCGAAGCGCGACAGGCCGACCGCCACGCAGCGCTCATGCGAGGCGTCGATGGCCGAGACATGGTCGCTGGGCAATTGCAGGGCCGTCGCAATTGGCCGGCCGACCTCGTCGTGGCCGCGCCGTGGCCGCGCCGAGGCGATGTCGATCGGAAGCTGAGCTGACACGGGATAGGGTCCGGTTTGTTCCTGTCGGCCCCAACGCAGGGCCCGCCGGCACGGGTTGTTTCCCCTCGATTCCGGCAGAGAAGAGCTTGCAGCCAAATGCCGCGCAGTGGAAGGGGGTGCGATCACCCAGGCCCTGTCGCACGATGGAGCAACCCGCGCTAGGGTTAGACCTAGGTAGGCGCTGCAAGCCGCGCTGGGAAAGATAGGCATTGCCGGACATAGGCGGCGCGCTTTCCTGCGCCGCGCCCGGCCGACGAGGGTTCCATGCAAAAAACCTTGCACATCAACGCCGAAAAATGCACCGGCTGCCTGCAATGCGAGATGGCGTGTTCCTACGAGAACTACGGCGTCTTCGCACCGGCCAAATCGCGCATCAAAGTGTTCGATTTCCACGACACCGGCCGCAAGGTGCCTTACACCTGCACGCAGTGCGACGAGGCCTGGTGCCTGCACGCCTGCCCGGTGGAGGCAATCACCGTCGACAAGGCGACCGGCGCCAAGATCGTCAACGACAGCACCTGTGTCGGCTGCAAGGTGTGCACGATCAGTTGCCCGTTCGGCACCATCAACTACGTGCAGGAAACCGGCAAGGTGCAGAAGTGCGACCTGTGCGGCGGACAACCGGCTTGCTCAGAAGCCTGCCCGACCGGCGCCATCACCTACATCGACGCCAACTGGACCGGCCTGGACCGGATGAAGACCTGGGCCGACAAGCTCGGCAACCAACCCGCTGCGGCCTGAAGGAGAAGCACATGTCTTGGGCAGGAAAAATCCTTCGCGTCGACCTCACGGCCGGCACCGTCAAGAGCGAACCGCTGAACATGGCCTGGGCGCGCGCCTATCTCGGCTCGCGCGGCATGGCCAGCAAGTACCTGGTCGAAGAGGTCGACCCGAAGGTCGATGCACTCTCGCCGGCGAACAAGATCATGTGGGCCACCGGCCCGCTCACCGGCACCATGGCCTCCACCGGCGGGCGCTACACGGTGGTGACGAAAAGCCCGCTCACCGGCGCCATCGCCTGCTCCAACTCGGGCGGCTACTGGGGCGCCGAGCTGAAGATGGCCGGCTGGGACATGGTGATCTTCGAAGGCGCTTCGGCCAAGCCGGTGTACCTGTCGATCGCCGACGACGTGGCCGAGTTGCGTGACGCCTCGCATCTGTGGGGCAAGACGGTCTGGGACACCGAGGCGATGATCAAGAAGGCGCATCAAGATCCGCTGGTGCGTGTGTCCAGCATCGGCGGTGCGGGCGAGAACCAGGTGCTGTTCGCCGCCGTGGTCAACGACCTGCACCGAGCCGCCGGCCGCTCGGGCGTGGGCGCGGTGATGGGCAGCAAGAACCTGAAGGCGATTGCCGTGCGCGGTACGAAGGGCGTGGGCAACATCGTGAACCCGAAGGAGTTCATGAAGGTCACCTACGAGAAGAAGAAGATCCTGCACGACAACGCGGTCACCGGCCAGGGCCTGCCGACCTATGGCACGCAGGTGCTGATGAACGTCATCAACGAGATCGGCGCACTGCCCACGCGCAACCACCGCGACAACCAGTTCGAAGGCGCGAAAGACATCTCCGCCGAAGCGATGGCCACGCCGCGGCCCACCGACGGCAAGAAGCCGCTGGTCACGAACCAGGCCTGCTTCGGCTGCACCATCGCCTGCGGGCGCATCCAGAAGATCGACCAGGGCCACTTCACGGTGCAGAACAAACCGCAGTACTGGGGCGCCTCGGGCGGCCTGGAGTACGAGGCGGCGTGGGCGCTGGGCGCGGCCAACGGCGTCAACGACCTGGAGACGCTGCAATACGCCAACGTGTTGTGCAACGAACACGGCATGGACCCGATCTCCTTCGGCGCCACCATCGGCGCGGTGATGGAGCTCTACGAGATGGGCGTGCTCACCAAAGAGCAACTCGGCATCGATGCCAAGTTCGGCTCGGCGCAGGCGCTCGCGCACTTCGCCGAGATCACCGCCAAGGGCGAAGGCTTCGGGCGTGAGATCGGCCAGGGCTCGGCGCGCCTGACGAAGAAATACGGCCACCCCGAACTGAGCATGACGGTGAAGAGCCAGGAGTTCCCGGCCTACGACGCGCGTGGCATCCAGGGCATGGGCCTGAGCTACGCCACCAGCAACCGTGGCGCTTGCCACCTGCGCGGCTACACGGTGGCTTCCGAAGTGCTGGGCATCCCGGTGAAGACCGACCCGCTGGCCGCTGAAGGAAAGCCCGAGCTGGTGATGGCGTTCCAGGATGCCACCGCCGCGTTCGATTCGTCGGGCCTGTGCATCTTCACCACCTTCGCCTGGGGCCTTGCCGACCTGGCACCGCAGCTGCAGGCCGCGTGCGGCGACGAGTTCACGCTGGAGAACCTGGCCAAGATCGGCGAACGCATCTGGAACATGGAGCGCGACTTCAACAACCGCGCCGGCTTCACCGCCAAGGACGACACGCTGCCGCCGCGCCTCTTGAACGAAGCCGCCAAGACCGGCCCGGCGAAGGGCCTGGTCAGCAAGCTGCCCGAGATGCTGCCCAAGTACTACGAGGTGCGCGGGTGGAATGCCGATGGCACGCTGAAGGCGGATACGCGGGCGCGGCTCGGCTTGTAGGCGCGCCACCCCGACGATGACAAGGCGGTGTGATTGCACCGCCTTGTTTTTTGGAGATCCAACGATGAACCACCTGATCCTCGGCGCCGGCCCGGCCGGCGTCATCGCGGCGGAGACGATCCGCAAGCAGGCGCCGAACGACAGCATCACGATCGTCGGCGACGAGCCCGAGGCGCCTTATTCGCGCATGGCGATCCCCTACCTGCTGCGCGGCAACATCGGCGAAGACGGCACGCAGCTGCGCCATGGCGCCGACCACTACGCGAAGCTCGGCATCACGCTGCGCCGCGGCCGTGCCGCCAAGCTCGATACCTCCGCGCGCACGGTGGTCCTCGAAGACGGCAGCACGCTGCCCTACGAGCGGCTGCTCATCGCCACCGGCTCGAGCCCCAACACACCGCAGATTCCCGGCATCGACGGGCCCGGCGTGCACCCCTGCTGGACGCTGGCCGACGCACGCGCCATCATGAAACTCGCGACACCCGGCGCACGCGTGCTGCAGATGGGTGCCGGCTTCATCGGCTGCATCATCCTGGAAGCACTGGCCGGCCGCGGCGTGAAGCTTTCGGTGGTGGAGATGGGCGACCGCATGGTGCCGCGCATGATGGGCGAGACGGCAGGCGGCATGCTCAAGGCCTGGTGCGAGAAGAAGGGTGTGGCGGTGCACACCGGCGCGCGCGTCGACGCCATCGAGCGCGACGGCACGCCGGTGATGAAGGTCAAGCTCTCCAACGGCCAGGTGCTGCAAGCCGATCTCGTGATCAGCGCGACCGGCGTGAAGCCCAACATCGGCTTCCTCGAGAACTCGGCCGTGAAGTGCCTGGTGGGCATACTCACCGACGAGCACCTGCAGACCAGCGTCAGTGGCATCTACGCCGCCGGCGATTGCGCCGAAGCTTTCGACAAGATCAGCGGCACCACCATCGTCAGTGCGATCCAGCCCAACGCCGCCGAGCAGGCGCGCACCGCGGCGCTGAACATGTGCGGGCGGCCGACCGAGCTGCGCGGCGTGACGCAGATCAACGTGCTCGACACGCTGGGCCTGATCTCCGCGAGCTTCGGCCAATGGGACGGCGTGCCCGGCGGCGAACGGGTCGAGGTCACCGACGAAGCCGCCGGCCGCCACCTGAGCCTGCAATTCCACGGCGAGCGGCTGATCGGCTGCAACGCCATCGGCTGGACCGAGCATGTGGGCGTGATGCGCGGCCTGGTCGAAGGCCAGGTGCCGCTGGGCGAATGGAAAGACAAGCTGCTGCACGACCCGACGCTGCTGATGCAGGCTTACCTGGCGAGCGCGCAAGCTCAATCAGCCCACGCTCATCTGAAGTGATGCAGATCACCTTCAAGCTCTACGCCAGCCTGACCGAGCACTTGCCCGCGGACAAGCGCACGAGCAACCAGATGGCGCTCGAGATAGCACCCGAGGCGACCATCGCCGACATCATCGTGCCCTTCAAGCTGCCGATGAAGCTCGTCCACCTGGTGCTGATCAACGGCGTCTTCGTGCCGCCCGAGCAGCGTGCCACGCGCACCTTGAACGAAGGCGACGTGCTGGCAATCTGGCCACCGATCGCTGGCGGATAGGCGGCGTGTTCCCGCGCGACGTTGCCGAGGCCTTCGAACGCGAGATGGGCTGCACCGAGGCCGAATGGCTGATGTGGCTGCCCGGCGCGGTCGGCGCGCAGCAGCTGTCGCTGCACCCGCAGGCGGCCCGGGTCTCGATCGGTGCTGGTGCCCTGCAGCTCGATTGGACCGTGCTGCCGCCGCGCCAGATCGCGCTGGCCCGGCTGCCACGCTTGCAGGTGCGGTTCCGCTTCGACGCGCTCGACGCCGAACAACGCCGGGCCTTCATGCGCTACTTCGATCTGTACATGCAGCGTGGCGGCGGATGAAGCCTTGCCCGTCATTGACGTCGATCAGCGGGGCCCCCTAGTTCTGAGCCTCGTGGTCGCTCCCTCGGGGGGTAGTCGCGCGGATGCGCACCTGCCACGCTGTACGCCTTGTTCACTTCGCCGCTCAGGCCCATCCGGATGCAGTTCCTCGAGCGTGATGGCCAGCTCGCCCGGCTGGCCGAGTTGTTCGGCCGTGCCGCCTCGGGCCAGGGCCGGTGTGCATTGGTCTTCGGCGAAGCCGGCGCCGGCAAGACGTCGCTGCTGCGCCGCTTCGCAGCGGTGCTCGATGCGAAGACGCCGCGCCTTGTGGCCAGCTGCGAGCCGCTGCTCTCGCCACGGCCCTTGAGCCCCTTCGTCGACCTGGCCGAGCATTGGCCGCCGTCGCTGGCGCTGGCGCTGCGCGAAGGGCGCCAGCCGCCCGGCCTGCACAGCGACCTGCGCGCCGCGCTGTCGCGCCGCGGCGTGGCCAGCGTGCTGATCATCGACGACCTGCATTGGGCCGACGCCGCCACGCTGGACGCCGTGCGCTACCTCGGCCGGCGCTTGGCGGAGAGCCGCTTGTTGATGGTGCTGAGCTTTCGCGACGACGACCGCGTGGCCAGCCAACCGCTGTGCCACATGCTGGGCGAGCTGCCGGCAGCGGACACCGTGCGCATCGAGGTGCCGAGCCTCTCGGCCGCGGCGGTCGCCGCGCTGGCACACAGCGCCGGGCGCTCGGCCGAGGGCCTCTTCGAAGCCACCGGCGGCAACGCCTTCTTCGTCACCGAAACGCTCGCCGACCCGAGCGGCGCGCCGGCCGCTTCGGTGTGCGACGCGGTGGCGGCGCGGCTGGTGCGGCTGTCGCCGGCAGCGCGCGCCGCCGCCGAATGGGCCGCGGTGTCGCCGTCGCCGATGCCGCGCGCGCTGCTCGAACGCGTGAGCGCGATCGCGCCGCAAGCTTTCGACGAATGCTGCGTGACGGGCATGTTGCGCCCGTGCGGCACGCGACTCGCCTTCCGCCATGACCTGGCACGCCGCGCCGTGCTGCGCACGCTGGCGCCAGGCCATGCCGCGCAGTTGCACCGCGCCTGGTTCGAGCTGCTGCAAGCCACTCCCGGTGTCGCCCTGCAGCAACTGGTGCACCACGCCGCGCATGCCGGCTTGCCGGCGCAGGTGCTGGCGCTGGCGCCGCGCGCGGCAAGAATGGCTGCGGCGATGTCGGCACACCAGGAAGCCGCGGCGCTGTACCGGCGGGCGCTGGCCTGTGATGCCGTGGCCGACGACGAAGTGCAGGCCGGCGTTCTCGAGGACGCTGCGGTCGAGTTGCGCCTGGTCGGTGCCGCCGACGAAGCCCGAGCCGCCACCGAGCAGGCGCTGGCGCTGCGCCGCCGGCTGGGCGACCGCTTGCGCATCGGCATGAACCTGCGCCTGATCGCCGCCGCGCGCTCGGCCGAGGCCGGGCAACGCGCCGCGGCCGAGGCGGCCATCGGCGAATCGATCCGCCTGTTGCAAAGCCTCGCGCCGAGCAGCGAATGGGTGCTGAGCCTGGCCGAACACTCGCGCATGTTGTGCGTCTGGTCGAATTTCGGCGCCAGCATCTCCGCCGGCGAGCGCGCGGTGGTACTGGCCGAGCAGCTGCCGCCTTCGTACGAAGCACGCAAGGCACTGGTGCGCGCGCTGCACGCCGCGGCCTGCGCGCGCTTGTTCGTGCGCGACGATCCACGCGCACTGGCGGGTCTGCAGCGTGCGCTGGCCTTGGCGTTGGAGATCGGCGCCGAAGACCAGGTGGCGCACCTGTACGCGATGCTGCAGATGGTGCACCTGATCTACCGGCGGCATGGCCACGCACTGGCCGTGGCGCAGCAGGGCCTGGTCTGGTGCGAGGCACGCGACCTCGACGCGCAGCGTGCGCGGCTGCTGGAGAACATCGCGCTGTCGTTGTTCGAGACCGGCCGCTGGGGCCCGGCGCAGGAACACATCGACCGGTGTCTGGCGCTGCCGGCGTGCAGCGAGATGTTGGGCCACTCGGCGCGGCTCCTGCTGGCGCGCCTGCGCTCGCGGCGCGGCGACGACGACCCGGCCCTCGGCGCGTACTGGCAGGTGTTGTCGCGCGCACCGTTGGCCCAGCCGCTGGGTTACCGCTTGCCGGCGATCCTGGCGGCCTGTGTCGAGGCCGCCTGGCTGCGCGGCGAGAACGAGCAGGCGCGGGTGCTGGCACGGCAAGGCACCAGCGCGGCCATCGACCGCGGCGATGCGCGGCTGGCCGGCCCGCTGCTGGTGTGGCTGCACCGTCTGGGCCTGCCGCAACCGGCGCACAGCCTGCGCATCGCGAGCGAACATGCACTGGAGCTGGCCGGGCGGCATGCCGACGCGGCTGCGGCATGGCACGCGCATGGCTGCGGCTACGAAGCCGCGCTGGCCGCGCTGCACGGTGATGCGGCCGATGTGCAGCAGGCGCTGCAAGCGCTGCTCACGCTGGGCGCCGCGCCGGCCGCCGACATCGCCCGCTCGCGGCTGCGTGCCATGGGCGTGCGCGGCGTGCCACGCGGCCCGCAGCCGCGCACCCGGCAGGATCCCGAAGGCCTGACCCCGCGCCAGCGCCAGATCCGCGCGCTGCTCGAACAAGGCCTGAGCAACGCCGGCATCGCGGCGCGGCTGCACCGCTCGGAGCGCACCGTCGAGTGCCATGTCGCGCAGGTGCTGGCCAAGCTGGGCGTGCAATCGCGCGGGCAGGTCGCGCCGTCACGAGCAGCAGCGTAGCGTGCATCATCGCGGGCCATGAAGACCCGCGGCGTTCAACTCGGCTACCGCTTTTGCGCCCGCGACGCGCTCGTCCAGCGCGGCGCGCAGATCGACAACCCGCTGTTCGATCTTCTGAAAGCGCTGCACGACGAAGGCTCGATCCAGCGTGCGGCAGCGGCGCTGGCTCAGTCCTACCGCCATGTCTGGGGTGAACTCAAACGTTGGGAAACCGAGATCGGCGAGCCGCTGGTGACATGGGCCAAGGGCCAGCCGGCGCGGCTGACGCCGTTCGCGCAACGATTGCTGTGGGCCGAAGCACGCGCGCGCACGCGGCTCGTGCCGCACATCGAGGCGTTGCGACTGGAGCTCGAGCGCGTGCTCGCCGAAGCCATGGAGGGCACGCAGCCGCTGCTCACGCTGTGGGCCAGCCACGACCTGGCCTTGCCGCTGCTGCAGGAGCTGGCCAGCCGCACCCAGGGCCTGCACCTCGAGCTGCGCTTTGCCGGCAGCATGGACGCGCTGCGCGCGCTGGCCGAAGGCCGCTGCACGGTGGCGGGCTTTCACGTGCCGCCGCTGCAGGACGGGCGCCATGTCTTCGCGCGCGCGCTCAAGCCGCTGCTCGCGCCGGGGCGCCACAAGCTGATCGGCTGCGCGCGCCGCTGCCAGGGGCTGATGCTGGCGCGCGGCAACCCGCTGGCGATCGGCTCGCTGGCCGATCTCGAAAAGCGCCAGGCGCGCTTCGTGCAGCGTCAGCCGGGTTCGGGCACGCGTTTGTTGACCGATCACTTGATGGAGCGGTTAGGCCTGGCGGCGGCCACGCTGCGCGGGCCGGCTTCGCTGACCGAGGACAGCCACCTCGCGGTGGCCGCCGCGGTGGCCAGCGACGCCGCCGACGCCGGCATCGGCTTGCAGGCCGCAGCCGCGGCCTTCGGGCTGGACTTCCTGCCGCTGGTCGACGAGGACTACCTGCTCGTGTGCCTGGCCGAGCAGCTCGACAGCCCCGCCGTGCAGGCGCTGCGCCGCGCGCTCGCCGCGCCGGCCTGGCGGCAAGCGCTGCGCGGCCTGGCCGGCTACGAAGCGGCGCAAGGCGGCGAGGTGTTGAGCCTGACGCGCGCGTTGCCGTGGTGGCAGTTTCGCGTTCCCAAGTCCTAAACTCAGCCAATGCAATCCTTCGACTACCACCGCGCCACGAGCCTCGCCGATGCCACGCAACGCGCCGCTTCGGCGCAGGCCCTGGCCGGCGGCCAATCGTTGTTGCCGGCGATGAAGCTCGGCCTGGCGGCGCCCGAGGCCGTGCTCGACATCGGTGGCCTCGCCGAGCTGCAAGGCATTGCACGACAGGGCGATCGGCTGGTCATCGGCGCGGCGGTCACGCATGCCGAGGTGGCGGCCAGCGACACCGTGCGTGCCGCGATCCCGGCGCTGGCCGACCTGGCCAACCGCATCGGCGATCGCCAGGTGCGCCACCGCGGCACGCTCGGCGGCAGCCTCGCCAACAACGACCCCGCCGCCTGCTACCCGGCCGCGGTGCTGGCCTTGGGCGCCACCGTGCAGACGACGCGGCGCACGATCGCCGCGGACGATTTCTTCCTGGGCGTCTACACCACGGCCTTGCAGGAAGGCGAGCTGATCACACGAGTCGAGTTCCCGCTGGCGCGGGCCGCCGGCTGGCAGAAGTTCAAGCAGCCGGCGTCGCGCTTCGCACTGGTCGGTGTGTTCGTCGCGCGATTCACCTTCGGCGTGCGCGTCGCAGTGACGGGCGGCGGCAACGGTGTTTACCGATGCGCCGAACTCGAAGCCGCGCTCGCGGCACGTTGGTCGGCCGAGGCCTGTGACGGCATCGTCGTCAGCCAGGAAGGCTTGAACAGCGATCTGCATGCCAGCGCCGCCTACCGCGCCGCGCTGATCCCGGTGCTCGCGCGGCGTGCGGTGCTCGCGAGCGGCTGAGTACCCCATGCGCCTGCCGATCAAACTCGACAGCACTTCCAACGGCGAGTTCGAGCCGGTGCCCCTCACCCCCGCTGCGCGCCACGCACGGCAGCTGGCGCATGAGGCGAGCGACCGGGCGGCACAGCGCAGCGGCCTCTCGCGCCGCGGCTACCTCGCTTCGCTGATGGGCGCGGCGGCAACCCTCGGCGCTTTCGACAGCGCGTTCGCTGCCGCGGGCTTTCGTGGCGGCCGCTACGAACTGCCGGCCGAAGCGCCGCTCGAAGTGGCCGCCGCCGAGTCGGTGCTCGCCGGCGACGACTTCATCTTCGACGTGCAACTGCACCACGTGAACCCGCAAGGCGCGTGGCGCAAGAGCGCGGGACCCAACGCGTTTCGCGGAATGCCGGGCAGCAACTGCGGCAAGGCCGACCACGTCGAGTGTTTCTCCGCCGACGCGATGCTGAAGGACGTGTTCCTCGACAGCGACACCGCAATGGGCGTGCTCTCGCATGTGCCCGGCGGCGCCGACACCAACCCGCTGGACTTCGAAGCCGCCGGTGCCACGCGTCTGGCCGCGGCTGCGCTGGACGGCACACAGCGCCTGCTGCTGCACGGCCGCTGCATGCCGACACTCGCCGGTGAAATCGACGGCATGGCGGCGCAGGTGCAGCGCTTCCCGGTCGCCGCGTTCAAGACCTACACGCAGTTCGGCCCACGCGACGGCGCCGCCGGCTTCTTCCTCGACGACGAGCGCTTCGGCCGCCCGTTCATCGATCGCGCGCGCCAGCTCGGCGTGAAGCGCATCGCCGTGCACAAGGGCCTGGCTTTCGGCGCCCGCGGCTACGAATACTCCACGGCGCGCGACATCGGCCCGGCCGCCAAGCAGCACCCGGACATGGACTTCCTCGTCTACCACGCCGGCTTCGACACCGCGGTGAAAGAAGGCCCCTTCGATGCCAGCGCGAAGGCCGGTGTCGACGTGCTGGTGCGCTCGATGAACGAAGCCGGCAAACCGAAGAACGTCTATGCCGAACTCGGCAGCACCTGGCGCTTCGTGATGCGCGACCCGGATCAGGCCGCGCACCTGCTGGGCAAGCTGCTGCTGGCGTTCGGCGAAGAGCAGATCCTGTGGGGCACCGATTCGATCTGGTACGGCAGCCCGCAAGACCAGATCCAGGCCTTTCGCGCCTTCCAGATCAGCCACGAGTTCCAGCAGCGCTACGGCTACCCCACGCTGACACCGGCGGTCAAACGCAAGATCTTCGGCCTGAACGCGGCGCGCGTGTACGGCCTCGCGCCCGAGGCGACGCAGCAGAAGTTGAAGCGTGACGGCGTGCAGCGGCGCAAGGCCGAGTACCTGAACGATCCGCGGCCGAGCTTTGCCACCTACGGGCCGCGCACGAGGGCGGAGTTCCTGGCCTTCAAGGCGCTCGAGGCCGACGCTGCGTCGTACGGGGTCTGAGGGACGGCCGCGAACACTTGACTGTCCTGATGCGGCGGTGGCGCTGGAACCGCGAGCTCAGAGCCGCGCAGCGCAGCTGGTGGCGGCGCGGCGCGGGTGCGAGCCAGGTCAACCGCATAAACTGCAACCTCAGCCAGAAGAGTCCGCTCATGATAAGAAAGTCGGATGCAACGGGTTCACGTGGGGGCCGAAGGCTGGCCGCAACGTTGCGCGAGGAAGGCAAGGTCACCCTCGAGATGGTGGCGAAGGCTGCCGGCGTGTCGCCAAGCACCGTGTCGCGCATCCTCAATGGCACGGCCGTCGTCAGCGACGACAAGCGACAGGCCGTCGACGAGGCCGTTGCTTCACTGGGGTTCGTGCCCAACCCGGTGGCGCGCGGACTGGCTGGCGGGCGCACGCTGAGCGTGGGTGTGGTCACGCAATCGATCGACAGCCCGTTCTACGGCGGCGCGCTGCGCGGGATCGAAGACGAGTTGAGCCGAGCCGGCTACAGCCCGCTGTTCGTCAGCGGCCATTGGGACGCCGCTGCCGAAGCGCGCTGCATCGACGTGCTGCGCTCGCGCCGCGTGGACGGCATCATCGCGCTCACCGGTCGCTCGAGCGACGCCGCGCTGACGCGGCTGGCCCAGGCGCTGCCGGTGGTGGTCACCGGGCGTGACCTGAAGGCGCCGGGGCTGGCGTCGCTGAACTTCGACGACTTCGAAGGCGGCCGGCTGGCCACGCACCACTTGCTGCAGTTGGGTCATCGCCGCATCGCCTTCGTCACCGGTGACCCGCGCCACCCCGACGCCAAGGAGCGCCAGCGCGGTTATCGCGCTGCGCTGGAAGCGGCCGGTGTGGCCTTCAACCCGGCGCTGGTCGTTCCCGGCAGCTACACCGAGGAGAGTGGGCGCATGGCGCTCGAGCGCCTGATCGACAGCCGCGAGTCCTTCACCGCCATCTTTGCTGCCAACGACCAGATGGCCTTCGGCGCGGCTCTGGGCCTGCATCGGCGCCGTTTGCGGGTGCCCGAGGACGTGTCGCTGGTCGGCTTCGACGATCTCGCCAGCTCGCTGTACATGATTCCGCCCCTGTCCACCGTGCACCACCCGGTGTACGAGCTGGGTCAGATCGCCGCCAGTGCGATGCTGCTGCTGCTGGCCGGCGAGACGCCGTCGGTGTCGCTGCCGGCGCCGCGCTTCATCGTGCGCGAATCGGCACAAGGGCCGGCGTCGGCCTGACGCTCTGCCGGGCCCCTCGCGGGTCTTCGTCGCCGTCGCTTCCTGCCCTGTGCGCAGGCGTCCGCACTTACCCTCGATTGACAGGAGAGACCGCCGTCCCTAGAGTATGAAAGCGCTTTCAGACTGCACACGATTCGCTCCTACCCGCCCATGCCTGCCCCGGCGCTCCCCCACCCGCAAGCACGCGCCGACCACCGGCCGGGCCGCATCGTCAGCATGCGCCGCATGGCGCATGCGTTGCCCCGACTGCTGCTGGCCACCCTTGCCGGCGTCACGCTTCAGGTGGCGGCACAACAGGTGCTGACGGTGGCGGCGTTCCCGGCCGTGGACGAGATCGTCAAGGCGGCCATCCCGGCGTGGAAGAAGCTGCACCCGACGGTTGACATCAAGGTCGTCAGCCGCCAGTTCGCCGACCACCACACAGCGATGACCACCGCGCTGTCGACCAGCTTCTACCTGCCCGACGTGATGGCGCTGGAGGTGGGCTACGTCGGCCGCTTCGCCCAAGGCGGCGGGCTGCAGGACCTGGCAAAGCCGCCCTACGACATCCGCCGCTTCGAAGCGCAGTACGTGCCCTACGCGCTGCGCCAGGCCACCAGCCGCAGCGGTGCCATCGTCGCCGCACCCACCGACATCGGCCCCGGCACGCTGCTGGTGCGCAGCGACATCCTGGCCCGCGCCGGTGTGAGCGAAGGCGAACTCACGCGCTCCTGGGAGAGCTACGTCGCTGCCGGCGTGAAGATCAAGCAGACCACTGGCGCCTACCTCGTGGCCCATGCGCGCGATGTCAAGGACATCGCCATCCGCACCGGCGTATTGCCCGGCGAAGGCCTGTACTTCGGCGCCGACTCGCGCGTGCTGGTGGACAACCCATGAAACCAGCCATTCCGCCCGACATCCTGGCCGCCTTCCCGAAAGACTTCGTCTGGGGCGTGGCCACCAGTTCCTACCAGATCGAAGGCGCCGCCATCGAGGCTGGCAAGGGTGAGTCGATCTGGGACCGTTTCTGCCGCGTGCCGGGTGCGATTGCCGACGGCAGCGACGGCGACATCGCCTGCGACCACTACCACCGCTGTACCGAAGACCTCGACCTCATCGCCTCGCTGGGCGTGGATGCGTACCGCTTCTCGGTCTCCTGGCCGCGCGTGCAGCCCACGGGGGACGGCGCTTTCAACGAGCCAGGGTTGGCCTTCTACGAGCGCCTGGTCGATGGCCTGCTGGCGCGCGGCATCAAGCCCTATCTCACGCTGAACCACTGGGACCTGCCCGCCGCGCTGCAGGACCGCGGCGGTTGGGCCTCGCGCGACACGGTGCACCGCTTCGTGGCTTACGCTGAGCGTGTGGCCGCGCGCATGGGCGAGCGCGTGGCCACCATCACCACGCACAACGAGCCCTGGGTCATCGCCACGCTGGGCCACGAAAGCGGTGTCTTCGCGCCGGGCGTGAAGAACCGCGCCGTCGCGATGCAGGTCTCGCACCACCTGCTGCTGAGCCACGGCCTGGCGTTGCAGGCCCTGCGCGCGCAAGGCTGCCGGGCGCGGCTGGGCCTGGTGCTGAACCTGTCGCCGATCGGCCCGGCCACCGCACGCGCCGAGGACATGGCCGCAGCACGACTGGAAGACGGCAAGCTGGTGCGCTGGTACATGGATCCGCTGTTCCTGGGCCGCTACCCGCAGGATGTGCTCGATCACCTCGGGCCCGACGCGCCGCAGGTGCACGCAGGTGACCTGGCCGACATCGCCGCCGCGATGGACTTTCTCGGCATCAACTACTACACCCGCGGCGTGGCCAGCGCCAACGGCAGCTGGGATGTGACGACCAGCGGCCACGCGCTCACCGACATGGGCTGGGAGATCTACCCCCACGGCCTGACCGAGCTGCTGACCCGACTGCACCGCGACTGGCGTGTGCCGCCGCTGTACGTGAAGGAGAACGGCGCGGCCTTCAAGGACACGCTGCTGGACGGCCGCGTGCACGACGCCGACCGCACCGACTACATCGCTCGCCACATCGCCGCCGTGGGCCAGGCGCTGCAGGCCGGCGTGCCGATGGCCGGCTACATGGTGTGGAGCCTGCTCGACAACTTCGAGTGGGCCTCGGGCTACGAGAAGCGCTTCGGCATCGTGCATGTGGACTACGCGACGCAGCGCCGCACGCCCAAGGACAGCGCGCTGTGGTACCGCGGCTTCCTGCACCAGCAGCGCGCGCGGCGCCTGGCGCAGGCCAACGTCGCTCAGGAGGCATGACCCATGGGCCAGGTCAGCCTGCGCGGCATTCGCAAGAGTTACGCCGCGGTGGATGTCATCAAGGGCATCGACCTCGAGGTGCAGGAGGGCGAGTTCCTCGTCTTCGTCGGCCCCAGCGGCTGCGGCAAGAGCACCAAGCTGCGCATGATTGCGGGGCTGGAGAGCATCACGGGCGGCGAGTTGCTGATCGACGGCCAGCGTGCCAACGACCTGCGCCCGGCCGACCGCGGCGCGGCGATGGTCTTCCAGAGCTACGCGCTGTACCCGCACATGACGGTGGCCGAGAACATGGGCTTCGCGCTGAAGATGGCCGGCGTGGACAAGGCTGGCCGTGCGCAGCAGGTGGGCCGCGCAGCCGAGATCCTGCGCATCACCGAGCTGCTCGGCCGCTTCCCGAAAGAGCTCTCCGGCGGCCAGCGCCAGCGCGTGGCGATCGGACGGGCCATCGTGCGCAAGCCCAAGGTGTTTCTCTTCGACGAGCCGCTGTCGAATCTCGACGCCGCGCTGCGCGTGAACATGCGCATCGAGTTGAGCCGCCTGCACAAGGACCTGGGCACGACGATGATCTACGTCACCCACGACCAGGTGGAAGCGATGACGATGGGTGACCGTATCGCCGTCTTCCACATGGGGCATGTCGAGCAGATCGGCGCGCCGATGACGCTCTACAACCGGCCGGCCAACGAGTTCGTGGCCGGCTTCATCGGCGCACCGCGCATTCCTGCACCTGCGTGTGCAGGGCGTGGCCGACCTGCTCAGCGCCAAGGTCGGCGCCGGCCACGAACGCGTGGACAGCGGGGCCTCAGTCGGCCTGTTGCCCGACGCCGCCTGGGCACTCGGCTTCGGCGCCGACGCGCGCCTGGCCGCCTGATCAACCTCACCCCATCGACATGGAGTTGGCGACATGGCCACACGCGCACCGACACGCAAAGGCTGGAAACTGGTCTGGCACGACGAGTTCGACGGCACCGAGATCGACCGCAGCAAGTGGGACTTCGACCTCGGCAACGGCTTCTACGACTACAAGAACAACGCCTGGGTGGCAGGCTGGGGCAACGAGGAGCTGCAGTACTACACCGACGCGGCGGCGAATGCCTCGGTGAAGAACGGCCTGCTGACGATCCGCGCGGTGAAGGAGTCGCTGCACGGCTGCGGCTACACCTCGGCGCGGCTGAAGACGCGCAAGCGCGACGGCACGGCGCTCTTCACCACGCTGTACGGCCGCATCGAGATGCGCGCCAAGGTGCCCTGGGGCAAGGGCCTGTGGCCGGCGCTGTGGATGCTGCCGCAGGACGACGCCTACGGCGGCTGGGCCGCCTCGGGCGAGATCGACCTGATGGAGATCGTCGGCGAGAAGCCGCACGAGGTGCTCAACTCGATCCACTTCGGGTCAACGCACCCGGGCCGCGCGCTGATCACCACCGTGCACCCGCTGCCCGGCGGCAGCCTGGTCGCCGACTGGCATGACTACGCGGTGGAGTGGGAGCCGGGAGAGATACGCTTCTACGTCGACGGCGTGCAGACCTGTACCTACGACCACTGGTGGAGCTGCAGCAAGATGAAGGACGGCGCCGGCCAGCTGGCCAAGCGCGAGTCCGACCTCAATGCCTGGCCGGCGCCGTTCGACCGACCCTTCTACATCGTGATGAACGTCGCCGTCGGCGGCAACTTCCCCGGTGCGCCCAACGCACAGACACGTTTCCCTGCCGAACTCGTGGTCGACCACGTGCGCGTCTACCAGCGGCCCGGTGGTCCGGGTCCGCTGGCGCCGATCGGCAAAGGCAAGTTCCCCTGGCAGAAGAAGTCCTGATAGGAGCCGAAATGTCCAGACCACGAATCCCCGAGCAAGACGCCGCCCGCGGCGAATATCCCGCGCCCGAGAAGGTGCGCTCAGGCGCGATGCCGATGGTCGCCGCACAGGGCGGGTCCTGGTCGCACGTCAAACCCGAGGTGTGGAGCGACGTCGAGCGCAAGACCCTGCGCGACGCCTTGCGCGCCGTGCTCGAGCGCGGCGTGCACGGGCTGTGCTACAGCCCCTACCTCGAAGGCCAGTCGCCGGGCTCGCAGATCGGCGAGGAACAGATCCGCGCGCGGCTGAAGATCATCCAACCCTACACGCGCTGGATCCGCACCATCTCGTGCACCGACGGCCATGAGCAGACGCCGCGCATCGCGCACGAGATGGGCCTGAAGACGCTGGTCGGCTGCTGGATCGGCACCGACGCCGAGATCAACGAGCGCGAGATCGCAGGCGTGATCGAAGTCGCCCGTGCCGGCCACGCCGACATCGTGGCGGTGGGCAACGAGGTGCTGCTGCGCGAAGACATGGGCGAAGACGAACTGCTCGCCACCATCGAACGGGTCAAGCAGGCCCTGCCCGGCGTGCCGGTGGGCTACGTCGATGCCTACTACCTGTTCGAGCTGCATCCGCGCATCACCGCCGCCTGCGACGTGGTGCTGACCAACTGCTACCCCTTCTGGGAAGGCTGCCCGCGCGAAGGCGCGCTGGCCTACATGCAGAACATGCTGCGCCGCACGCGCGCCGCGGCGCCGGGCAAGCGCATCGTCATCAGCGAAACCGGCTGGCCCGACCAGGGCAGCGCCTTCCACGGTTCGGTGCCCTCCATCGAAGGAGCCGTCGCCTACTTCGTCGACACCATCGAATGGGCCGAGCGCGACGACATCGAGATCTTCTACTTCGCTGCCTTCGACGAGGCCTGGAAGGTCGGCGCCGAAGGTGATGTCGGCGCCTACTGGGGCCTGTGGGACAAGGACGGCCAGCCCAAATTCGCTTGACGACGAAGATGCTGAAACTCCCCCAAGGCAACGCCATCTGCTACTCGGGCTACCGCGAGGGCCAGAGCCCGAACGACAAGCTCTACCCGAGCGCGGCGCAGATCCGAGAGGACCTGC
>JANNQO010000117.1:0-27845 GCA_031400795.1 Rubrivivax sp.
ACCACTTGATCGAGGTCGAGAAGATCATCGACATCTCGTCGCGGCTGGTCGTCAACCAGGCGGCGCTGAAGTTGAAGCGTGAGCCGATCCGGGCGTTGATCGATGCCTTCGAAGGCGTTGTGAACAGGGCCCCGTCATGAGCCTTTCGTTGAGACGCCTGCGCGCCGACGCCGCGGACTTCGAGGCTGAACTGACGCGGCTGCGTCACTGGTCCGACGCGGCCGATGCAGCGATCGAGACGAGTGTGGCGGCAATCCTGGCCGACGTGCGGGAGCGCGGCGATGCGGCGGTGCTCGAGTACACGACGCGCCTGGACGGGCTGCGGGCGGCTTCGGTGGCCGCGCTCGAGATTCGCGCTGACGAATTGCGCTCGGCGCTCGATGCGGTCACGCCGGCGCAGCGCCAGGCGCTCGAAGCCGCGGCGGCACGTGTTCGCCACTACCACGAACGCCAGCTCGCTGCGATCGGCCGCGGCTGGAGCTTCCGCGACGGCGATGGCTCGCTGCTCGGCCAGAAGATCACGCCGATCGATCGTGTCGGCATCTACGTGCCCGGCGGCAAGGCAGCGTACCCATCGAGCGTGCTGATGAACGCGATTCCAGCGCAGGTGGCCGGGGTCGGCGAGATCGTGATGGTGGTGCCTACACCGGTGCGCGGGAACGGCTCGTCCAAGGACTCGCGTGGCGAGCGCAATGCGCTGGTGCTGGCGGCCGCATCGCTGGTTGGCGTGCACCGTGTCTTCACGATCGGCGGCGCCCAGGCCGTGGCGGCACTCGCCTACGGTACGGCCACCATCCCGCGCGTCGACAAGATCACCGGCCCGGGCAATGCCTATGTCGCAGCGGCCAAGCGCCGTGTGTTCGGCCAGGTCGGCATCGACATGATTGCCGGCCCGAGCGAGATTTTGGTGATCGCCGACGGCAGCACGCCGCCCGACTGGGTGGCGATGGACCTGTTCAGCCAGGCCGAGCACGACGAACTCGCACAAAGCCTGCTGCTCTCGCCCGACGCGGCGTATTTGGACGCCGTGCGCGAAGCCATCGATCGGCTGTTGCCGTCGATGCCTCGCGCCGCGGTGATCCGCGCGTCGCTCGAAGGCCGCGGTGCGCTGATCCACACGCGCTCGATGGAAGAAGCCTGCGAGATCAGCAACCGGATCGCGCCCGAACACCTGGAGGTGAGTGCGCGCGACCCGCAGCGCTGGCAATCGCTGTTGAAGCACGCCGGCGCGATCTTTCTCGGCGCGTACAGCAGCGAGAGCCTGGGCGACTACTGCGCCGGGCCGAACCACGTGCTGCCCACTTCGGGAACGGCGCGGTTCTCGTCGCCGCTGGGCGTCTACGACTTCCAGAAGCGCACCAGCCTGATCGAGGTCAGTGCCGCGGGTGCCCAGGCGCTCGGACCGATTGCGGCCGAGCTGGCCCACGGCGAAGGCTTGCCGGCCCACGCACGGGCGGCCGAGATGCGGCTGGTTCCGAGCGCCGCAGCGGCCGCTGCGCCGCAGATCGAGGCGCGCCCGGTTACTGCCGAGAACATGAACGAGCTGATGAAGCTGCAGGTCCACCCCGAACAGCGCAGTTTCGTCGCGAGCAACGAGCGTTCGCTCGCGCAGGCCGCCTACACGCCGGCCGGCCGGCCTCTGGGCCTGTACGCGCACGGCCAGCCGGTCGGTTTTCTTCTGCTCTACGACGCGCGCCGCGATGCCGAGAAACCGGCCGACGAGTTGTACATCTGGCGCTTGATGGTCGACGCAGCGCAGCAGAGCCACGGGCATGGCGCCGCGGCTGTGCGCTGGGCGATCGAAGAAGCGCGCCGCATGGGCGTGTCGCGCGTCGGCCTGAGTCACGCCGTCGACAATGACGTCGCCGGCGCCTTCTACGAGCGCCTGGGGTTCGAATACACCGGCGAGGTCGACGACGACGAGCGAAAGATGCTGTTCAAGCTCGCACCGACATGACGGCCCTTTCCGACCGCATCCGCTGCACCATCCGCCAGGACGTGGCGTCGATGCACGGCTACGCGATCCAGCCGAGCGAAGGCTTCATCAAGCTCGACGCGATGGAGAACCCGTTCGCGCTGCCGCCTTCGCTGCAACAAGCACTCGGCGAGCGGCTCGGGCGTGCAGCGATCAACCGCTACCCGGTGGCCAGCAGCGCGGCCGTGATCGAAGCGCTGTCGCGCTTCGTCGCGCTGCCGGCCGGCTGCAAGCTGATGCTGGGCAACGGCTCCGACGAACTGATCGACCTGCTTTCGGTGGCCTGCAACGTGCCCGGTGCGATCGTTCTGGCGCCGCTGCCGGGCTTCGTGATGTACGAAATGTCGGCCAAGCTGCGCGGCTTGCGCTTCGCCGGCGTGCCGCTGACTTCCGACTTCGAGCTCGACGAGGCCGCGATGCTGGATGCGATCGAGACGCACCGCCCCGCATTGACCTACATCGCCTACCCGAACAACCCGACCGCGAATCTGTTCGACGAGCGCATCGTCGAGCGCATCGTGAGCGCGGTGGGGCGCCAGCAGGGGCTGGTGGTGTTCGACGAGGCCTACCAGCCGTTTTCGTCGCGCAGCTGGCTCGCGAAGCTGGCCGAGCACGAACATGTGCTCGTGATGCGCACGCTCAGCAAGTTCGGCCTGGCGGGCGTGCGCATGGGTTACCTGTGCGGTGCGGCGGCGCTGATCGACGAGGTCGACAAGGTGCGCGCGCCCTACAACGTGAGCGTGCTGAACGCCGAGTGCACGTTGTTCGCACTCGAGCATGCCGGCGAGTACGCGCGCCAAGCGGTGTTGCTGAAAAGCGAGCGGGCGCGGCTGCAAGCGGCGCTCGCCGCGATACCCGGCGTCACGCCGTTCCCCAGCGAAGCCAACATGATCCTCGTGCGCGTGCCCGATTCGAAGCGCGCTTTCGAAGGCATGAAAACGCACGGCGTGCTCGTCAAGCACATCGCCGGGCTGCACCCGCTGCTCGCCAGCTGCCTGCGCCTGACGGTCGGTGCTCCCGAAGAGAACACGATGATGATCGAAGCCCTGAAAGCGAGCTTGAGATGAGACTGCCCCCACGCTCACTGCGTTCGCTGCCCCTAAAGCCCTGCAAGGGCCCCTTCGTGGCCCTGGGGGCGCGTCAGTGCCTTCGGGCGGCCGGGCGGTACTGACATGACGCGCACCGCCGACGTTCGCCGCGACACCAGAGAGACGCAGATCCGCGTGCGGCTCGATCTGGACGGCACGGGGCAGGCCAAGCTCGCCACCGGCATCGGCTTCTTCGACCACATGCTCGACCAGATCGCGCGTCACGGATTGATCGATCTGGACATCCAGGCCCAGGGCGACTTGCACATCGACGGCCACCACACCGTCGAAGACGTCGGCATCACGCTGGGCATGGCGGTGGCGCAGGCGGTGGGCGACAAGCGCGGCCTGACGCGCTACGGCCACGCCTACGTACCGCTGGACGAAGCGCTGTCGCGCGTGGTCATCGATTTCTCCGGCCGCCCCGGGCTGCACATGCGCGTACCGTTCACGTCGGGCACGGTGGGCGGCTTCGACACGCAACTCGCCTACGAGTTCTTCCAGGGTTTCGCCAACCACGCGCTGGTCACGCTGCACATCGACAACCTGCACGGCGACAACGCGCACCACCAATGCGAGACGGTCTTCAAGGCCTTCGCGCGCGCGCTGCGCATGGCGCTGGCGATCGATGCGCGCGCCGCCGGCGTGATCCCGTCCACCAAAGGCAGCCTGTAGCGGCCATGAAGACGGTGGCAGTGGTCGACTACGGCATGGGCAACCTGCGTTCGGTATCGCAGGCAGTGGCGCATGTGGCCGCTGGCTCGGGGTTCGAGGTGATCGTCACGGCCGACCCGCAGCAGGTGCTGGACGCCGAGCGCATCGTGTTGCCTGGCCAGGGCGCGATGCGCGACTGCATGCGCGAGTTGCACGACTCGGGCTTGAAAGACGCCGTGCTCCACGCCGCTGCGAACAAGCCGCTGATGGGCGTGTGCGTGGGCATGCAGATGCTGCTCGATCGCAGCGAAGAACAAGACACCGCGGGCCTGGGCCTGGTGCGCGGCGAGTGCAAACGATTCCGGCTCGACGGTCAGTTGCAGCCCGATGGCAGCCGCTACAAGGTGCCGCAGATGGGCTGGAATCAGGTCTGGCAGCGCCACCATGCACTCTGGCAGGGCGTGCCCGACGGCAGCTGGTTCTATTTCGTGCACAGCTTTCACGCGCAGGTGTCGGATGTGTCACACAGCGTCGGCGAGACTGACTACGGAGCGCGCTTTACCTCCACGCTCGCGCGGGATAACATTTTTGCCACCCAGTTCCACCCCGAGAAGAGCGCCGCCCACGGTCTGGCCCTGTACCGCAATTTCCTTCACTGGAAGCCCTGAGGCCATCCCCCTTCTCACCCCGAACGCTCCCGCCGAGCCATGCTGCTGATCCCGGCCATCGACCTCAAGGACGGCAAGTGCGTCCGTCTCGAACAAGGCAACATGAAAGCTGTCACGACGTTCGGGGACGACCCCGCGGCGATGGCGCGGCGCTGGCTCGACGCGGGTGCGCGGCGCCTGCACCTCGTCGATCTGAACGGCGCATTTGCCGGCAGGCCGGTCAACGAGGCCGCGGTCAAGGCCATCCTGCGCGAGGTGGGCGAGCAGATCCCCGTGCAACTCGGCGGCGGCCTGCGCGACCTCGACACCATCGAGCGTTTCCTCGACGACGGCCTCTCCTACGTGATCATCGGCACCGCGGCGGTGAAGAGCCCGGGCTTCCTGAAGGACGCGTGCAGCGCCTTCGGCGGCCACATTATCGTCGGGCTGGACGCCAAGGACGGCAAGGTCGCCACCGACGGCTGGAGCAAGCTCACCGGCCACGAGGTGATCGATCTGGCCAAGAAGTTCGAGGACTACGGCGTCGACGGCGTGATCTACACCGACATCGGCCGTGACGGCATGCTCACGGGCATCAACATCGAGGCCACGGTCAAGCTGGCGCAGTCGCTGAGCATCCCCGTGTTCGCCTCGGGCGGCCTGGCGAGCATGGCCGACATCGACAAGCTGTGTGCCGTGCAGGGCGACGGCATCGAAGGCGTGATCTGCGGCCGCTCGATCTACAGCGGCGCGCTCGATTTCGCTGCGGCGCAGGCACGCGCCGATGAACTGGACGCGCTCTGATCGCGATGCCGGCGAATCAGAAGGGCAAGCACTGATGCTCGCCAAGAGAATCATTCCTTGCCTGGACGTGACCGGTGGGCGTGTGGTGAAGGGCGTGAACTTCGTCGAGCTGTGCGACGCCGGCGACCCGGTGGAGATCGCGGCGCGCTACAACGAGCAGGGCGCCGACGAGTTGGCGTTCCTGGACATCACCGCCACGAGCGACGGGCGCGACCTGATCCTGCCGATCATCGAAGCGGTGGCGAGCCAGGTCTTCATCCCGCTCACCGTGGGCGGTGGTGTGCGCAGCGTGGCCGATGTGCGCAGGCTGTTGAATGCCGGCGCCGACAAGGTGAGCTTCAATTCCGCAGCGGTGGCGAATCCGCAGGTCATCCGCGACGCGTCGGACAAGTATGGTGCGCAGTGCATCGTGGTGGCCATCGATGCCAAGAGGCGCAAGGGCGGCGGCTGGGATGTGTACACGCACGGCGGCCGCCAGAACACCGGCCTGGACGCGGTGCAGTGGGCGCGGCGCATGGCCGAACTCGGCGCGGGCGAGATCCTGCTGACGAGCATGGACCGCGACGGTACCAAGAGCGGCTTTGATCTCGAACTCACGCGCGCCGTCAGCGACGCCGTGCCCGTGCCGGTGATCGCCTCGGGCGGAGTCGGCGTGCTCGAGCACCTGAGCGACGGCATCCGCATCGGCGGCGCCGACGCCGTACTGGCCGCCAGCATCTTCCACTACGGCGAGTTCACCGTCGGCCAGGCCAAGGCGCTGCTCGAGCGCGACGGCATCGCCGTGCGTCATTGAAGAAAGCCGCTGCGCCCGGCGGGGAGCGGAAGTCGCCCGGCACGCCGGGCGAGGTGCGGCTGATCGGCGGCCGCTGGAAGCGCAGCAAGCTGCCGGTGCCGAGCAAGCCGGGGCTGCGTCCGACGCCCGATCGGGCGCGCGAGACGCTCTTCAACTGGCTCGGCCAGCAGCTCGAAGGCTGGCGCTGCCTGGACGCGTTCGCAGGCAGTGGTGCGCTCGGTTTCGAGGCCGCATCGCGCGGCGCGGCCGAAGTGCTGTTGCTTGAGCAGGATGCGGCGCTCGTGGCCGCGCTCGAAGCGTCGCGCGTGCGCCTGGGCGGCGAGCAGATGCGCGTGCAGCGCGCCGACGCGCTGGGGTGGATGCGCTCGTGCCCGGCCGAACGCTTCGATCTCGTGTTCCTCGATCCGCCTTTCGACGCCGGGTTGCTCGCAACGGGCGTCATCGAAGCTGGGCGCCTGGTCCCGGCGGGCGGCTTTGTCTACGCCGAATCCGGTGCGCCGCTCGGCCCGCTGCCCGAGGCGCTCGAACCCTGGCGCGAAGGCCGCGCCGGCGCCGTGTACTTCGCGCTGCTGCGCCGCCGCTACACTGCCGGCGTTCCAGCATGACGAGGCCAGCGTGACACTCGCCATCCCACCGACTGCGGTCTACCCCGGCACCTTTGACCCGATGACACTCGGCCACGAGGATTTGATGCGCCGGGCCTCCAGGCTTTTCGATCGAGTCATTCTGGCGGTGGCCGCCGGGCACCACAAACGAACGATGTTCACCATCGCCGAGCGGCTCGAGATCGCCACGGAGATTTGCAAGCCCTACAAGAACGTCGAAGTCATGGCATTCCGCGGGCTGCTGCGCGACTTCGTGGTGGAAACCGGCGGGCGTGTCGTGGTGCGTGGGCTGCGCGCGGTGAGCGACTTCGAGTACGAGTTCCAGATGGCCGGCATGAACCGGCAGTTGATGCCCGACGTCGAGACCGTTTTCATGACCCCCAGCGACCAGTATCAGTTCGTCAGCGGCACCTTCGTGCGCGAGATCGCGAGCCTCGGCGGTGATGTCTCCAAATTCGTCGCGCCGACCGTGCTCGAGCGCTTGAAGGAGCGGGTCTCGCAGAGCGAGGTCTGAATCGCCCATGGCGCTGTGGATCACCGCCGAATGCATCAACTGCGATGTCTGCGAGCCCGAGTGCCCGAACGACGCGATCTCGATGGGGCCGGAGTTCTACCGAATCGATGCGCAGCGTTGCACCGAATGCGTCGGCCACTTCGACGAGCCGCAATGCGTGCAGGTCTGCCCGGTGGCTTGCATCCCCGTCAACCCTTCGTGGACCGAGACGCGCGAGCAGCTGATGACGAAGTACCGGGCGCTGCAGGCGGCGAAGCCTCCCGCTTCTTCTTCTCCCGAGGCTTGATCGCTTCCGGCTTTTCGAGCGGCTTGATCGCGATCAGGCCTGGGCCTCGGGTTCGCCATTCGGCCTCGCGTTCACGCCGTTCCTGCGCAAGCTGCCGCGCCACGGTTCTGTCGCGCGCCACGGCTTCGCGGGCTTCGTTGCGCTGCTCGGCGTTGCGGCTGTCATCGGTGACGACCGGGCGCCCTCCGGGACACGGGCTGTCGGAATAGCTGCGTCCGTCGGCGCCGCAGCGCCAGACGCCGGACTCGGGCGCCGCGAACGCAGCGCTGCCGAGCAGCATGGTCATGCACACGATCAGCTTCATGGGGTGTCTCCCTGGGGTGGTTCAGGCCGCGGCGGCTTGGGCCGCGGCGGCTGCGCGTGGATCGTCGCCAAGGCCCGATCCATCGCGCCCTGGATCAGCAGATCGGCCGCTTGCAGCGACTGTTCGATGCTCTTCATGATCGCCTCGCGGTGCTCCGGCGAGGGCTTGCGCAGCACGTAGTCCACCACCTCGGCCTTCACGCCCGGGTGGCCGATGCCCAGCCGCAGCCGCCAGAAGTCCTGCGTGCCGAGTTGCGCGTGGATGTCCTTCAGGCCGTTGTGGCCGGCCGCACTGCCGCCGAACTTGAGCTTCGCTTGCCCGGGTTGCAGATCGAGTTCGTCGTGCACGACCAGCATCTGCGCGGGCTCGATCTTGAAGAAGCGCGCCAGCGCCGTCACCGACTGCCCGGATCGATTCATGTAGGTCATCGGCTCGAGCAGCCAGACGGGGCCCCCGGAAAGGTTCGCTCGCGCCACCAGGCCGTGATAGCTGCGCTCGGCGCCCAGGCGCAGCGTCAGTTGCCCGGCCAGGCCGTCGATCCACCAGAAGCCGGCGTTGTGCCGGGTGGCGGCGTACTCGCTGCCTGGGTTGCCCAGGCCGACAAACAATCGAATCATGGTGCGGTCATTGTGAAGTGACGAACCCAAGAAAAAGGCCCCACCGAAGTGGGGCCCGAGGCAGGCACCTGAACGGGGGAGAACCCCCCCGCGCAAGCTATTTCTTGTTCTGCCGCTCGTCCTTCTTCTTCGCCTTGCCCTTTTCGGGCGCGGCCACCACCACTACCGGCGCGGCAGCGGCCTCGACGACCTCTTCTTCGATGCGCGGCAAGGTCACCGCCACGATCACCGGGTTCAGCGTGCCGTGCTTCACCGCCTTCAGCCCCGCAGGCAGCTTCAGGTCGCTGGCGTGCAGCGACTGCCCCTTCACCAGTTGCGAGAGGTCGATAGTGACGAACTCGGGCAGTTGTGCGGCCAGGCACTCGATTTCGAGTTCGTTGGCGATGTGGCTGATCAGGCACTTGTCGGTCTTCACCGCCAACGAGTGTTCTTCGCCCTCGAAGTGCAGCGGCACCTTCTTGCGCAGCCTGGTCGAGTCGTCGACACGCTGGAAATCAACGTGCATGACGATCGGCTTCCAGGCATGCATCTGGTAGTCGCGCAGCAGCACCTTCTCGACCTGGCCGGCCAGCTGCATCTCGAGGATCGACGAGTGGAAGGCCTCTTTCTTCAACGCGAAGAACAGCGCGTTGTGATCGAGCTCGATCATCTTGGGCGCGCCGGCACCGTAGACGATGCCGGGCACCTTGGCGGCGTTGCGCAGGCGGCGGCTCGCTCCGGTCCCCTGCAGCGTGCGCTCGAAAGCAGTGAAATTCATGAATGACTCCGTGGGTGAATGAAGGCCCCGCGACCAGGGCCTAAAAATTACTGTTCTGTTCGGAGAACAGCGACATGACGGACTCCCCGTCGCTGATGCGGCGGATCGTCTCGGCAAACAGGAATGCCACCGACAGCTGGCGGATGTTCTTCGTGGCTTTGGCGGCCGGCGACAAGGCGATGGTGTCGGTGATCACCACCTCGTCGATCTGCGAGGCCTTGATGCGTTCAATCGCCGGACCAGAGAAGACCGCGTGCGTGCAGTAAGCGTAGACGCTCTTCGCGCCGCGCTCCTTCAGCACCTCGGCGGCCTTCACCAGCGTGCCGGCGGTGTCGATCATGTCGTCCATGATCACGCAGTTGCGGCCTTCGATCTCGCCGATGACATGCATCACCTCGGAAACGTTGGCCGTCGGGCGGCGCTTGTCGATGATGGCCAGGTCGCAGCCCAGTTGCTTGGCCAGCGCGCGCGCCCGCACCACGCCGCCGACATCGGGCGACACGACCACCAGCTCGCGGTAGTTCTTGCTCTTCAGATCGGCCAGCAGCACCGGGCTGGCGTAGATGTTGTCCACCGGGATGTCGAAGAAGCCCTGGATCTGGTCGGCGTGCAGGTCCATCGTCAGCACCCGCTCGACGCCCACCGTCTCGAGCATGTTGGCCACCACCTTGGCGCTGATTGGCACGCGCGTCGAGCGCGGCCGGCGGTCCTGGCGCGCGTATCCGAAGTAGGGGATCACGGCGGTGATGCGGCGCGCGCTGGCGCGCTTGATCGCATCGACCATGATGAAGAGTTCCATCAGGTTGTCGTTGGTCGGGCTGCTGGTGGGCTGCACGACGAAGACGTCGCGAGCGCGCACGTTTTGTCTCACCTCGACGGTGACCTCGCCGTCGGAGAAGCGGCCGACATGGGCCTGGCCGAGCTCGACGCCGAGCTGCGCGGCGATGTCGCGGGCGAGTTGCGGGTTGGCGTTGCCGGTGAAGAGCACGGTGTTGAACAGCACGGGTGTTCCTCGTCGAAGAGATTCGGTCCGGCGCGGTGTGAGGTGAACGGTTTGGCAGGGGAGGAAGGACTCGAACCCTCGCATGTCGGAATCAAAATCCGATGCCTTGACCAACTTGGCGACTCCCCTACACAGGACGCCGGCTCATGCCGTCGCCCCTGAAAAATCCGGGTTCAGTCGGCCCAACCGACGAGCGGATGGCGAGGCAGACTGCAGCACATCCGCCCCACCCAGCCGGGCGGCAGGTTTCCTTCGAACCCCGCTCCCGGCGCTGTCGCCCTGGGTGCGGTGACGCTGCCGACCCTCGAAAAGACTGCACTGCCCGAACCCGTCATGCGGCTGTTGCCGTGGCGGCTCTCGAGCCAGTGGGCGGCTTGCACCACCTCTGGACACCGATCCTGGGCTGCGGTTTGCAGGTCGTTTCGACCCCATCCCTGCACCCATTTCGATACCATTTCGGCGACCTGCTGGGCCTCTTCGAAAGAGCCCGTGAGTATAGCAGCAGCCCCTCGCGCGGCCGCAGCCTGTGTGGCCGGGTGGGCAAATACCTCGCGCGTGGCCAGCGCCGCCGCCGGCTTCACCACCGCGTACAGGCGTTCGGGCCAGACGATCGGCGTGAGTCGCTCGCCGATGCCTTCAACGAAGGCGTTCTGGCCAACGAGAAAGAAAGGCACGTCGGCACCCAGTGTGAGGCCGATCTCGAGCAAGCGCTTGCGCGGCCAGTCGAGGCGCCACAGCCGATTCAGCGCCAGCAGCACGGTGGCCGCGTCGGAACTGCCGCCACCGAGGCCCGCACCCCAGGGCAGCTGCTTGTCGATCGAGATGTCGGCGCCGTAGGTTGTGCTGCTTTCGCGCTGCAAGGCCCGTGCGGCGCGTAGACACAGATCGTCTTCGGGCAGCGCTGCGCCGAGGTCGTGCCGGCGCAACTGACCATCGTCGCGCCGCTCGAGGTGCAGCACATCGGCCCAATCGATGAGCACGAAGGCCGATTGCAGCAGGTGGTAGCCGTCGTCGCGCAGGCCCACGAGGTGCAAGAAAGCGTTCAGCTTGGCCGGCGCGGGCAGGTCGTGCACAGAGCGCAGGGCCATCGCGGTCAACGTTCGATGCGGGCTCTCAAGGTCACCGCCGGGGGCGTTTCGCGCCGCGCGAGCAGCAGGCCTTCGCTCAACTGGGCCACTTGCACCTGCCAGCCCAACTGCGCGAAGCCATCGTCGCGCGGCTGGCTCGGCGCACCGCGCCAGGGCCGGCCGGCCAGCCAATCAGGCAAGGCACGCAGCGGCAGGGCTTCGCCGAGCGTCTCGCGCGACAGGCTGTCCAGATCTTCGAAGCGCCGCGTGCCGTCGGGCGTGGACAGCAGCACCTCGGTGGGCGACCAGCGGGTCTGCGCCAACAGCGTTCCCAGCGGCGACAGCAGCCGCAGCTCGCCCACCTCGGCGCTGCCGCGCAGATCGAAGCCGGCGCTGGCGCTGCGCAGCGGGCTGGTTTCGGTAGCTTCGACGCGAACGGCCAGACGCCCGGAGGTCCAGGGCATGTCGGCGATGGAGGGTGGACGGGTGGCGCAGCCGGCGAGCAGCGCGATGCAGGCTCCGCTGAGGGTGATGCGGCGCCACGCGCCGCGGGTCACGGGCCGACTTTCAGCCGCAGCATGGTTTCGCGCAGCACCTCGTTGGCAGCGTCGCGCGTGCGGCCTTCGCTCCAGATGCGGCGTGCCTCGGCCTGCTGGCCGGAGGCCCACAGCACTTCGCCCAGGTGCGCGGCGATCTCCACGTCGGGCCGCGCCGCGTAGGCTACACGCAGCAGCCGCAGCGCCTCGGCGTGGTTGCCCAGGCGAAACTCGACCCAGCCCAGGCTGTCGGTGATGAACGGGTCACCCGGGGACAGCGCCAACGCCTTGGCGATGAGCTCGCGCGCTTCGGGCAGCCGCTGGCCGCGATCGGCGAGCGAATAACCGAGCGCGTTGTAGGCATGCGCGCTGTCGGGCTTGGCCGCGATGGCGCGGCGCAGCAAGGCTTCGGCATCGGCTTGTCGCTCGAGTTTCTCGGCCACCATCGCCTGTTCGTAGAGCAGGTCGGCGTCGTCCGGGAAGCGCTGGGCGGCGCTGTCGAGCACGGCGTAGGCTTCGCTCCAACGTTTCACTTCACGCAGCACACCGGCCTCGGCGACGAGCTTGGCGCGCGCACTGTCGGGCCGGCTTTCGGGCACCAGCGCGAAGGCCGCACGCGCCTCGGCCAGACGCCCCTGCCGGGCCAGGATCAGCGCGCGGCGCGATTGCACGTCCAGCGCGCGCTGCGGGTCGTCGATGCGCGCCAGCCAGGCCTCGGCGGCCGCCAAGTCACCGCGCTGCTCGGCCACACGCGACAACAGCAGCCAGGCGTCGATCGGGCCCTGCTCCGGGCGCTCCGCATCGTCGTCGTCGTCCTTGTCGGAAGCCGGTGCAGCGCCTTGCAGTTCGAGAAAACGCTTCAACGCGGTTTCGCTCTGCTCGAAGTGGCGCAGTTCCAGGTGCAGGGCGCCCAGGCTCAGGTAGGGCGCGGCGACCGTGGGCTGTTCACGCACCGCCAGATCGAGCTGATCGATGGCCTCGACATAGCGCTGCTTGCCCATCAGGTGGCGCACATAGGCCAGGCGCAGCGGTGCCTCGGCTTGGCCGGTGGCGAAATGCCCGCGCACGACGTCCTCGGCTTCGGGATGTGCCGCCACCAGCTCGAGCGCGAGCAGCGAAGGCCCAGGCGCTGCGGGCTCGAGTCGCTGCGCGTCCTGGGTCATCGCCAGCGCGCGCGCCGTTTCGCCGGCGTAGAGCCAGGCCCGCGCGGTAGCCAACTGCACCGGCAGCGCCAGCGCAGGGTCCCGCGCCAAGGGCTTCAGCGCATCGGCCAGCAGCTGCGCTGCGCGGATTTTGTCGGCGGCACGCTGCACGGCGCGTGGCATCGCGGCGATCACGCCACCGCGCTCGGCAGCAGGCGACATCGCGACCAGCGTGCGCACCGGCTCGGCAGCTTCGCCGAGTCGATCGAGCGCGCCGAGCAGCTGCAACTCGCTGCGCGTGGCGTCCAGCGACGACGGCCGCGCGACACGCCATGAACGAGCCGCGGCCAGCGCCTGGTCGCCGGCGCGGCCTTGCACCGCGATGTCCACCGCGCGGCGGAACAGTTCGTCGTGCCGGGTGCGCCGCGCCGCCTCGAACACCACCTCGAAGGCCGTGCCGGGCTTGCCGTTGACCAGCTCGAGTTCGCCGATCAAAAGTTGGTAGAAGAGCAGCGCATCCATCGGCGAGTTGCTCGCCGGGCCGGCCTTGTCAGGAGTTTGCGGCGCCAGCTGAGCAAGTGCTTGGCCGGGCCAGCCCAGGCTCACTCCCAGCAGAACCCCCACCGCCCAGGCGCTGAAAGTTGGGAGCAGTTTCGCGACGATCATCGGCACTCCTGGATAGCGATTTGATTCTCACATAATGGGTTTATGCCCGAACTCCCCGAAGTCGAGGTCACCCGCCGGGGCATCGCCCAGCCGCTGCAAGGCGCCCGCGTGCTGGCGGTGCAAATGGGCAAACCGCTGCGCTGGCCTTTGGGTGTGGCGCCGCAGTCGCTGCAGGGTGCAGCCATCGGCGAGGTCGGCCGCCGCGGCAAGTACCTGTGGCTCGAGTTCGATGCAGGCCGTGGCGGGCTGTTGATTCACCTCGGCATGTCGGGCTCGTTGGCGCTGCGCCGGCAGGCCCCGCCGCGCGGCCCGCACGACCATTTCGAGATGCAGACGACCGCGGGCAGCCTGCGGCTCACCGACCCGCGGCGCTTTGGCGCGGTGGTGTGGTCACCGTCGATACACGAGCTGCCGGCGCGCAGGCTGTTGGCGCGGCTGGGCGCCGAGCCATTCGACGCGAGCTTCGGCGCGGCCGAGTTCCATGCCGCGCTGCGCAGCAGGCGCGTGGCGATCAAGCTGCTGCTGCTGAACGGCGACGTGATCGTCGGTGCGGGCAACATCTATGCCTGCGAGGCTTTGCACGCGGCCGGCATCGACCCGCGCACTCCCGCCCTGCGGCTGTCGAGGCCGCGTGCGGCACGCCTGCTGGATGCTGTGCGCGAGACCTTGCAGCGCGCGCTGCAACTCGGCGGCTCGACGCTGCGCGACTTCCGCGACGCGCATGGCATCGACGGCGCTTTCCAGTCGCAGACCCGCGTCTACGACCGCGAAGGACAATCCTGCGCGCGCTGCGGCGGCACGGTGCGGCGCATCGTGCAGGCGCAGCGATCGACCTACTTCTGCGCCGGTTGCCAGCGGCGCTGACCGGTGTCGCCGCGCGGCGGGACCAAAGTCACGGCCAAATGTCTCGTTCGAGCAATCAGCCTTGTGTCAGTGATTGTTTCGGTGCTGCGCATCGAAGGCACGCTGCGCTAGCATGATTTCACCCATGCAGAGCACCGTCGTTTCCGAGCTCGAGCAGTTGGCGTTGTGGCGCGGCGAGTTGGACCGCCGGCTGCTGACCCTCGCCCGCTTCCTGCGCGAGCACGAGCTCGACGGCGAAGCCGAGATGTCGCGCCTGGCAATGCTGCGCGAGCGGCTGGCCTCCGAAAAGGTCATCGTGGCTTTCGTCGCCGAGTTCTCGCGTGGCAAGTCCGAGCTGATCAACGCCATCTTCTTCGCCGACACCGGCCGGCGCGTGCTGCCGGCCACGCCGGGCCGCACCACGATGTGCCCGGTGGAGCTGCATCACGACGGCAGCCAGCCCCCGTCGCTGGCGCTGTTGCCCATCGAGACGCGGCTGCAGGGCCTGTCGCTGGCCGAGCTTCGCCAGCGCCAGGCGCTGTGGCAGCAACAGCCGCTGGATCCGAACAACCCCGAGGCGCTGGCGCGTGCGCTCACCGAGGTGACACGAACGCAACCCGTCAGTGTCGAACGCGCTCAAGCGCTTGCCCTGTGGGGCGACGACGAAGACGACCGCCCGCCGCTCACGCCCGAGGGCCTGGTGGAGGTGCCGGCCTGGCGCCATGCGCTGATCAACTATCCGCACGAGCTGCTCAAGCGCGGCCTGGTCGTGATCGACACGCCGGGCCTGAACGCCATCGGCGCGGAGCCCGAACTGACCTTGGGCTTGCTGCCCAGCGCGCACGCCACGGTCTTTCTGCTCGCGGCGGACACCGGCGTCACGCGCTCGGATCTCGCGGTCTGGCGCGAGCACCTGACCGGCAGCAGCCTCGAGCGCTTCGTCGTGCTGAACAAGATCGATACGCTCACCGACCCGCTGGCGACGCCCGAGCAGGTGGAAGAGCAGATCCGCCGCCAGCGCGAACTCACCGCGCAGACCTTGCAGATGCCGCCGGCGCGCGTCTTTCCGCTGTCGGCGCGCGACGCATTGGCCGCGCGCGTGGCAGGCGACAGTGCCGAGCTGCGGCGCAGCCGGTTGCCCGAACTCGAGCAGGCGCTGGCCGACGAGCTGATGCCGCGCCAGCGCAGCCTGCTCGCCGCCGCCGCGGGTGAGTTGTTGGGCACGATGAAGAGCGCTGCGTTGCGCCGGCTGGCCGAGCGGCGCCGCCACAACGCCGAACAGCTGCTCGAGCTGCGCGGGCTGCGCGGCAAGAGCAGTGGCAAGCTGCGCCTGCTGCAGCAGCGGCTGGAGGTGGAGAGCGGCGAGTTCGAGGGCTGCACGACTCGCCTGGCGGCTTTGCGCTCGGTGCAGAACCGCATGCTCGGCAGCGCGCTGCAGATCTTGTCCAGCGACCGCCTGCGCACGGAGGTCAGTGCGATGCACTCGGCGTCGAACGCCGGGCCGCTGAACCTGGGCGCCGGCAAGGCCTTCAAGACGCTGTGCGAACGGCTGCACGCGAGCCTGGTGCGGGTGGCCGAACAGAACGACGAGATGCATGAAATGCTGCAGGCCAGCGTGCAGCGGCTGAACACCGAGTACGCATTCGCCGTGGCCGTGCCCACGCCGCCTTCGCTGCAACGCTACCGCGTCGAGCTGCAACGCATCGAAGAGAACTTCGGCCGCTACCTCACCGTCACGCGCGCCTGGCGCTTGTCGACGGCGGGGTTTCGCGAGCAGTTCCGCCGCATGCTGCTGTCGCGCCTGCGCATGGTCTTCGAGAACGCCGCCGGCGAGGTGGAGCTGTGGAGCAAGGCCGTGCTGGCGCCGATGGACCACCAATTGCGCGAGCGCCGGCAGGCTTTCGCGAAGCGGCGCGAATCGCTGGAGCGCATCGAAGGCGCAGCCGGCGAGCTCGAGTCGCGCATCGCCGAGGTCGATGCCGGCGAAGCTCGGTTGTCGCACCAGCAGCTGCACTTCGAGCAGTTGGTTGCTTCGGTGCAGGCCTGCCTGGTCGGGGCATCGCCGCGCGCCAGCCGCGAACGACACGACGCGCAGCGTGACGCGGCCTGAGTTGCCCGCGTTCAGCCGGGCGCTGGTGACCTGGCAGCGCGACCATGGCCGCCACGACCTGCCCTGGCAAGGCACCCGCGATCCCTACCGTGTGTGGCTGTCCGAAGTCATGCTGCAGCAGACGCAAGTGGCCACCGTGCTCGGCTACTACGAGCGTTTTCTGGCGCGCTTTCCCGACCTGCGCACCCTGGCCGCAGCGCCACTGGACGACGTGCTGGCGCTGTGGAGCGGCCTGGGCTACTACAGCCGCGCGAGAAACCTTCACGCCTGTGCACGAGCCGTCGTCACCGTGCACGGCGGGGGCTTTCCTTCGAGCAGCCACGCGCTGGCCGCCTTGCCCGGCATCGGCCGCTCGACCGCGGCGGCGATCGCCGCCTTCTGCTTCGGCGAGCGCGCGGCCATCCTCGACGGCAACGTGAAGCGCGTGCTGACGCGCGTGCTTGCCTTCGATGGTGACCTGGCCGAAGCGGCGCACGAGCGGCGTCTGTGGCAGCAGGCGCAGGCGCTGTTGCCCGAGCGCGATGTCGAGGGCTACACGCAGGCGCTGATGGACCTCGGCGCCACGCTGTGCCTGGCCCGCGAGCCGCGCTGTGCGGCCTGCCCGGCGCGCCGCCTGTGTGCCGCGCACGCGCAGGGCACGGTGCAGCGCTACCCGGTGAAGACGCGCAGGCTGCTGCGCAAGCAGCGCAGCAATGCCTGGCTGTGGCTGGTGCACGGCGAGCGGCAGTGGTTGCGCCAGCGGCCGCTCTCGGGTGTGTGGGCGGGGCTGTGGAGTCTTCCGGAGTTCGACGACGCGCAGGGCTTGGCCGAGACCGTCGCCGCATGGCCCGGCCAGGGTGAGGCGTTGCCGGTGGTGCGGCACAAGCTCACGCACTTCGACTGGACGCTGGCGCCGACACGCTGGAACCTGCCGCGTCGCCTGGCCCGGGCTCGTCTGGCGGCCATCGAAGCGGCGCTGTCGCCCGGCCGATGGTTCACCTCGAGCGAAGCGCTGGCGCTGGGCCTGCCGGCGCCGGTGCGTCGATTGATCAACCGATGACGCGCTGCTCGCGCAGGTAGCGGTCGACCAGCGCCAGTCGCGCCCCGGGGTCGGTCAGCTCCATCAAGCGCTGCTTGGCCGGCAGCGCGATCGGCAGCAACTCGCACCAACGATTGGCCACCCACCCGGCCCGGCCGAAGTGCTCTTCTCCGCCGAAGGCAGGCAGCTTGCGCGCTGCGCGCATCGTCGCCAGCGCCCGCCCGAGCGCCTGCACGGCGGGGAACATGGCCGGCACCGGCGCCAGCGTCGCGTCGCCGGCGATGAGTTCGATGCGGGCGCGGCGCAGGCCGTCATCGCCCGCGGGTCGTTCGCGCAGCACGCGAAAGCGCTGGTCGCCGCGGCAGCGTGCACGGCAGCCGTGCGCTGCATCGTCGATGGCCTCGACGCTGGCCAGCACGCCCACCGACTCGAGCGCCTCGCCCTCGCGCACGCACAGCGCGCCGAAAGGGCGCGACTTGGCCTGGCAGCGCCGCAACAGGGCGAGGTAGCGCTCGTCGAGCACGGTCAGATGGAGCAGCCCGCCCGGAAAGAGCACGCTGCGCAGCGGGATCAGCGGCAGCTGCTGGCTGCGCTCGCCCAGAAGATCAACCGCGAGCATCCAGCTCCCGGTGCCTGATCAGCGTCGCCTGGCGGCCTTCGAAGCGGCGCGCCAGCGTCTCTACCGCGTACACCGAGCGATGCTGGCCGCCGGTGCAGCCCAGGGCCACTGTGAGGTAGCTGCGCTGATCGTCCTCGAAAGCCTGCAACCAGTGGTTCAGGAAGGCCTCGATCTGCGACACCATCGCCACCGCCTCGGGTTGACGTTCGAGATAAGCGGCCACCGGCGCGTCACGGCCCGACAGCGGCCTCAACTCGCGCAGGTAGTAGGGGTTGGGCAGCACGCGCACGTCGAAAACGAAGTCGGCATCCAGCGGCACGCCGTTCTTGTAGGCGAAGGATTCGAAGACCAGCGTGAGCTGCGATTGCCGCACGCCGACCATCGCGCGGATCCAGCCGCGCAGCAGGCTCGGGCGCAGCTGGCTGGTGTCGATGACGGTGGAGAGCTCGCGCAGGTCGGCCAGCAGCTGGCGCTCGAGTTCGATCGCCTCGACCAGTGCGCGCGCCGGGTCGCTGCCGGTGGGGATAGCGCTCAGCGGATGCGGCCGGCGCGTTTCGGAGAAGCGGCGCACGAGCGCGTCGGTACTCGCGTCCAGGAAGATCGGGCGCACGCGCACGCCCTCGCGCTTCAGGTCGTCGATCAAGGGCAGCAGGTGCGGCAGCGATCCTGCCGTGCGCACGTCCACGGCGGCCGCGACGCGGTGCGTGAAGCGTTCGTGCTCGAGGCGGATGAAGTCGCGCAGCAGCTCGGGCGGCAGGTTGTCGACGCAAAAGAAGCCGGCGTCTTCGAGCGCATGCAGCGCCACCGACTTGCCCGAGCCCGAGATGCCGGTGACGAGGATCACCTCGTCGCGTTGTGGCTGGCCCTCCAGCGGCATCCATTCACTCATGGGAGCCTTTCAGCAGCGCCGCCGCGTGCGCGCGGCTCGTCCCGCTCAGCCGTTCGCCGCCGAGCATGCGCGCCACTTCGGCGACGCGCGATTCGCCTGCGACCGGCATGATCGAACTCGTGGCCTGCCCGCCCTGTTCCTGCTTGCTCACCACGAAGTGATGGTCTGCGCAGGCCGCCACCTGGGCCAGGTGCGTCACCGCCATCACCTGCGCGCTGGTGCCGAGTTGCTTCATCAAACGGCCCACCGCATCGGCCACCCTGCCGCCCACGCCGGCATCGATCTCATCGAAGATCAGCGTGGCCGCGGCGCTGCCCGGGACCGCGGCGCGCGCGGTGGTCACGGCGATCGCCAGCGCCAGCCGCGACAGCTCGCCGCCCGAGGCCACCTTGGCCAGCGCACGCGGGGTGCTGCCGGCATGGCCCGCTACGCGGAACTCCACGTCTTCGAGGCCGAAGGCTGCGGGCTCGGGCTGCGGCAGCAAGGCCACCTCGAAGCGCCCGCCGGACATGCCGAGCTGCTGCATCGCCTGCGTCACTGCCGCGGCGAGTTGCGGCGCGCTGCGCTGGCGGGCCTGGCTGTGCTGCCGCGCGTGCTGCCGCCAGGTGGCTTCGGCGGCCTTCGCATCGGACTCGAGCGCTTCGAGGTCGCTGCTGGCATCCAGTGCGCGCAGGCTGTCCTTCCACCCTTGCAGCAGCGCCGGCAGTTCGGCCGGCGTGCGCTTGAAGCGCCGCGCCAGCGACAGCCACGCCGACAAGCGGGCATCGAGTTCGGCGAGGCGATCGGGATCGGGGTCGCGGTGGTTCAGGTAGCCGTGCAGCGTGCGCGCGGCGTCTTCGAGCTGCGCCTGCGCGCCGCGCAGCACGTCGGCCACCGCCGCGAGTTCGGCATCGAAGCGTTGCACCGCATCGAGCGCCGCGACGGCGCGCCCGCACAGCCGATCGGCCGACGTTTCGCTCTCGCTTGCCGCGTCCAGCGCATCGCGCGCCGCGTCCAGCAGGGCTTGGGCGTGCGACAGGCGCGTGTGCTCGGCGTTCAGCGTCTCCCACTCGTGCTCGGCAGGCGCCAGCCGGTCGAGTTCGCCGATCTGCCAGGCCAGCCGTTCGCGTTCCTGCGCCAGCGTGTCGCGCTGGCCGCGCGCTTGTTCGAGCGCCTTCAGCGACGCGCGCCATGACGACCAGGCTTGCTCCATGTCCGAGCCTTCCAGACCAGCCTGCACATCGAGCAGCGCTCGCACTGCGGCCGGCCGCGTCAGGCTCTGCCAGGCATGCTGGCCGTGGATGTCGACGAGGTGGTCGGCGGCTTCGCGCAGCTGGGCCAGCGTGGCCGCGCTGCCGTTGATCCAGGCGCGGCTGCGGCCCTGGCCGTCGAGCGTGCGGCGCAGCAGCAGCGCCTCGGGCGCCGCGTCGAAGCCGGCATCGTCGAGCCAGGCTTGCAGCGAAGGCACCCGGTCGAACTCGGCGCTGACCTCGGCGCGCACAGCGCCTTCGCGCACCAGCGTCGCATCAGCGCGGCTGCCCAGTGCGAACTGCAGGGCATCGATCAAGATCGACTTGCCCGCGCCGGTCTCGCCGGTGAGCACGGTGAAGCCGCCGCCGAGTTCGAGGTCGAGCTCGCGAACGATGGCCACGTCGCGCAGCGCGAGCCTTCGCAACATCGTCAGCCAACCCCTTCGTACCAGCGCAGCTTGCGGCGCAGCGTGGCGTAGTAGCTCCAGCCGCGCGGATGCAGGAAGCGCACCTTGTGCGCCGAGCGGCGCACGCGCACCTCGTCGCCGTGCAACAGGCTGGCCAGGCTTTGCATGTCGAAGTTGGCCGAGGCATCGCGCCCGGCGACGATGGTGATGTGCACCTCGCCGACATCGGGCAGCACGATCGGCCGATTCGACAGCGTGTGCGACGCGATCGGCACCAGCACCCAGCCGGCGATGCCCGGGTGCAGGATCGGCCCGCCGGCCGAGAGCGCGTAAGCGGTGGAGCCGGTGGGCGACGCGACGATCAGGCCGTCGGCGCGCAGGTTGGCGACGAAATCGCCTTCGATGGCGATGCGCAACTCGACCATGCTGGCGGTGGCGCCGCGGCTCACCACCACGTCGTTGAGCGAGAGGCCGTCGAAGATCTTCTCGCCGTCGCGCCACACGCCGCCTTCGATCATCGAGCGGTGCTCTTCTTCGTAGTCGCCAGCGATCATCGGCGCCAGTGTTTCGCGGTACTGGCCCTGCGCGATGTCGGTGATGAAGCCCAGCCGACCCTGGTTGATGCCGATCAGCGGGATGTTGTAGCGCGCCAGTTCGCGCGCGATGCCGAGCATCGTGCCGTCGCCGCCGACCACCACCGCCAGGTCGCAGCGAGTCCCGATCTCGGCGGTGCCGAGCGCTTCGAAATCGGTGACCCCGGTGGCCTGCGCCGTGTCGCGATCGAAGCCCACCTCGAGCTGCTGCGCGACCAGGAAATGCGCCAGTTCTTCCAGCTGCGCCCGGATGCCGTGGGCTTGGTATTTGCCCACGATCGCGGCGTGCTTGAAGCGCTGCTTGGCCATGCGGATCATTAGATCACAGGGGCCCACGACGGCATCTGGGGTGCTACCTACAATGGTTCGCATGCTCGACGACCGCGCCAAGACCCTGCTCAAGGCCCTGGTGGAACGCTACATCGCCGACGGCCAGCCGGTCGGCTCGCGAACACTGTCGCGCGCTTCGGGCATCGACCTGTCGCCGGCCACCATCCGCAACGTGATGGCCGACCTCGAAGAGCTGGGCCTGATCGCCAGCCCTCACACCAGCGCTGGGCGCATCCCCACCGCGCGCGGCTACCGGCTCTTCGTCGACACCATGCTCACCGCGCGCACGCTCGACCTGGAGCATGTGCCGGCCGACCTGGCCGCGGCGCGCAGCCAGTTGCACCCCGACCAGCCGCAGCGCGTCATCGCGCAGGCGGCGCAGATGTTGTCCAGCCTGTCGAGCTTCGTCGGCGTGATCACCGCTCCGCGCAAGGCCTCGGTGTTCCACCACATCGAGTTCCTGCGCCTGGGCGAACGCCGCGTGCTCGTGATCCTCGTCGCGCCGGACGGCGACGTGCAAAACCGCGTCATCATCACCGCGCGCGACTACCCGCAGGGCGAGCTGGTCGAAGCCAGCAACTACCTGAACAGCCACTACGCCGGCCTCACCATCGACGAGGTGCGCGAGCGGCTGAAGCATGAGATCGAAGCGCTGCGCGCGGAGATCGCGCTGCTGATGCAGGCGGCGGTGCAGGCCGGCAGCGACGCGATGGCCGAAAGCAGCGAAGCGGTGGTCGTCTCCGGCGAGCGCAACCTGATCGGTATGCAGGACTTGGGCAACGACATGCGCAGCCTGCGCCGGCTGTTCGACATGTTCGAGCACAAGACCGAGCTGATGCGCTTGCTCGACACGAGCAGCCGCGCCGCAGGTGTGCGCATCTATATCGGCGGCGAAAGCCAGGTGGTGCCGTTCGAGGCGCTGTCGGTGGTGACCGCACCGTACGAGGTCGATGGCCGAATCGTCGGCACACTGGGCGTGATCGGGCCCACGCGCATGGCCTACGAACGCATGATCCAGATCGTCGACATCACCGCGCGGCTGGTGGGCAACGCGCTGTCGGGCAAGACCTGAGGGTGGCTCGAGGGTGGCCTGAGGGTGGCTTGACGGCCTCCTAGAATCGCCGTCGCTTCGACGGGCCGTTAGCTCAGTGGTTAGAGCAGAGGACTCATAATCCTTTGGTCGTTGGTTCGATCCCAACACGGCCTACCAAAGAACGTTCCGCAACGGGCCAGAAACGACGAAATCCTCAAGTAGATCAGCGGCTTGAGGATATTCTTATGTCCGCATAGGGCTGGGTAACGTCGCTTGAAGCCAGCCAATAACTGGGTAACAATCTGGGTAATTGGCCGCAATTGGCCACAGCCGGAGGCGAGTTACCCGGAATGGCAGCGACCGACACCCTCACTGACAAGGCGATCAAGTCCGAGCTGAAGGCCGCGATCAAGGCGAGCAAGCCCAAGCGCATCAGCGACGGCGGCGGGTTGTACCTGGAGGCGCGGCCGACCGGCGCGGGCTGGTGGCGCCTGCGCTACTGGAGCGGCGGCAAAGAAGGCATGCTGAGCCTCGGCACCTACCCCGACGTACCGCTGAAGCTGGCCCGTGCCCGGCGCGACGAGGCCCGCAGCGCACTCGCGGCAGGCACCGACCCGAGCGAGCAGCGCAAGGCCGACAAGGTCGCCCAGGCATTCAAGGCCGAAGCCGCACGCCTTGCTGCTGCCGGGATGCCCGGCCCCGGCACGTTCGAGCATGCGGCGCGCGAGTGGCATGCACGCATCGCGCCAAGCTGGTCGCCTGCGCACGCCGGCAAGGTGCTGGCGCTGCTGGCGAATGACCTGTTCCCCTACATCGGTGCGCGGCCGCTCGCCGAGCTGACCGCGCCCGAGCTGCTGACGCATGCGCGGCGCGTGGAAGCGCGGGGGGCCGTCGAAACCGCATACCGTGCCCTCAAGACTGCCGGTGCCGTGTTCCGCCACGGGGTGCAGCGTGGCTACTGCGGGAGCGATCCGACGCGCGACCTGAAGGGCGCCGTGGTGCTGCCGGTGGCGCAGCATCGGGCCGCTGTGACCGACCCGGCGAAGCTCGGCGAACTGCTGCGCGCCATCGACGCCTACCAAGGCACGCCGGTAGTCCGTGCGGCACTGGCGCTGGCGCCGCTCGTGTTCCTGCGGCCCGGCGAGCTGCGGAAAGCCGAGTGGGCCGAGTTCGATCTGGATGGCGAGACCTGGACGATTCCTGCCGCGCGCATGAAGGGCCGACTCAAGGCGAAGCTGACGGGGCCGGCGCATGTGGTGCCGCTGGCGCCGCAGGCCGTGGCGATCCTGCGCGATCTGCACCCGCTGACGGGCAAGGGTCGCTACGTGTTCCCGAACCCGTTGACGCCGGAAAGGCCACTGTCCGACAACGGCGTGCTGTCGGCGCTGCGGCGCATGGGCGTGCCAAAGGACGAGATGACTGGCCACGGTTTCAGGGCCACGGCGCGCACGCTGTTGGTCGAACGCCTCGGTGTCGATGAATCGGTGGTCGAGGCGCAACTCGCGCACGCGGTGGGCGATGCGCTGGGCCGGGCCTACAACCGCACAAGGTTCGTGGCGCAGCGGCGCGACATGATGACCAAGTGGGCCGACTACCTCGACACCCTGTGCAACGGTGCCCAGGTGCTCCCGTTCAAGGCGGCATGACCGACTACGGGCCGGGCAGCGCATGCGGCCGCGTGTGGCCTCAGGCGGGAGCCAATAATCACACTTTTGTGTGATACTTCGAGCCTTCCATCCACGATCCCGAGAGCCTCACCATGCACACCGCAACCCTTCGCGCCGTGGGTGGGTCCGTCTCCGTCACGCTGCCGCGCCAGATGCTGCGCACGCTGGGGCTTGCTGCCGGCGCATCGGTGGCAGTGACCCTTGAGGATGGGCGGCTGGTGCTTTCACCCACACGCCCCCGCTACGCGCTGGCCGAGTTGCTGGCCGGCATGAAGCCCGGCGACATGCCCACGGCAAAGGGCTGGAGCGATGCGCGGTCCGCTGGGCGGGAAGCCTGGTAAGGCGCCATGCCGACACGGCGCGCGAGCTACGTTCCACGGCGCGGCGACATCATCCGCCTGGACTTCGACCCGAGCGCGGGGCATGAGCAGCAAGGCACGCGGCCGGCGCTGGTGCTGTCGCCCGAAGCTTTCAATCATTTCGGCATGGCGCTGGCGTGCCCGATCACCCGCGGCGGCGCCTTTGCACGCGGGCAAGCCTGGACGGTTGCGCTGTCCGGCGCTGGACTGGCAACCGATGGCGTTGTGCTGTGCAACCAAGTGCGCACGGTGGACCTGAAGGCCCGCCACGCGCAGTTCATCGAAGCCGTACCGCCCGAGCTGGTGGCCGACGTGCTGGCCCGCGTGGCAACGCTGATCGAGTGAGCGCATGAGCAAGACTTTCGTGAGCATCCGGCAAGGCTTGACCGAGGCCATCCGCAACGCAAAGGGCGAACAGGCCGGGGTGAAGGTCTGGCGACCGGCCGCCGTCAATGTGGCGGAGGTGCGGGGTCGTTTGGGGTTCAACCAGGCCGCAGTTCACGGTGCGGTTTGGCGTGTCGATGGTGACGTTGCGGCATTGGAAGCGTGGCGACCGCAACCCGCAAGGTCCGGCGCTGGTGCTCTCAACCTGATCGACGCACTCGGGCTCGAAGGCCATGAAAGCCTTCATCATGGCCGACTTCAGGGTTCCGGCATCTCGATGCGGGCGCCAGCCACGAAGGGTTTGAAACCCAGGCTCTCATACAGCTGCGCCGGCGCATAGGCCACCCGGCCCTGGATGACGAGACTGGCGCGGCGCAGATCGGTGATGTTCACCGACGGGTCGCCGTCGACGAGCAGCAGGTCGGCCGCGAAGCCGCGTTCGATGCGGCCGCGCGTGCTGCCTTCGCCGGCATAGAAGGCACCGTTCCAGGTGCCGATGCGCAGCGCCTCGCGCGCCGGTATGCCGGCCAGCACGTACAGCGCCATTTCGCGGTGCAGGCCCAGGCCGGCCAGTGCGTCGGTGCCGGCGACCAGCGGCACGCCGGCGCGGTGCAATGCCAAGGTCATGTCCAGCAAACGCTGGTACGACTGGCGGAAGGTCTTCAGTCTGGCGCCTTCAAGGTCCATTTCGGCGGAGCGCAGGCCGCGCTGCCAGAGCACTGGCAGGTGGTCGGCAATGTCCATCGTGCTCGGGTTCGGCTGGCCCTGGGCCTGCGTGAACATGGCCTCGAAGGCACCCAGTGTGGGGTCCACCGTGGTGCCCCGCTGGCGCAGCAGCTTGATGAAGGCTCGGGCTTTGACGCTCTTCAGGTCGAGCGCCTGCGCGTCGTTGCCGACACGCTCGAAGCGCATCAGCGTGCGCGGGTCGTCGCCCGGCCGCGTGACGAAGTTCAGCATCACCTGGTTGATGTGCGTGATTTCGTCGTAACCGTCTCTCACCGCCGCGTCGGCCAGCATGAAGGCCGGGATGTGGCCGGTGACACGCAGTCCCTGCGCCTTCGCACGCGCAGCCAGCTGGCGCACCCACTCGGGTTTGATCGAGTTGTAGAGCTTGATCGACCGCATGCCGCGCGCCGCGTACCAGTCCACCGCGTCCAGGCCGTCCTGCAGCGTGTCAACAACGAAGCCGTTGCGCGCCGAAAACGCGCTCTTGCCTTCGATGAAACCGGCAATGTGGATGGCCGGGCCGGCCACCTCACCACGCGCCGTGCGGGCCTGCAGGCGCAGGATGTCTTCGTTCTGGTTCGCCGGGTCGCGCACGCTGGTGACGCCGCCGGCCAGGTGCATCAAGCCTGCGCTGGGCCACATGTGGGCATGCATGTCCCACAGCCCCGGCAGCAGCGTGCGACCAGCACCTTCCAGCACACGGTCAGGCCGCACCTTCAGCGTGCCCGGCGCCACCACGGCACTGATGCGGCCATCGAACAGCCAGACGTCGGCGGGCCCGCGCATGCGCGCTGCCGGCGCGTCGAACCAGCGTACGGCACGAATCAGCGTCAGGCCGTCCAGCGGCTGCGCCAGCCGCTGCCGCAAGGCCATCAGCCGGACGTCGACGGCGAGGCGCTGGCGCTCGGTGAGTTCGGCGACCTGGGCCTCGAAGCCTTTTTCCACTGTCGCCCAGCCCGGCCAGGTGAGGGCGAAAAAAGCGTTCGTGCCGTCGTCGCGCACCCAGTAATACCAGGGCTCGGCATCGGCGCCCGTCACCACCACCAGGGCCAGCGGCAGCGGGCCGGCGGGCGTGGCCAGCGTCAGGCGCAGCGCACGTTCGGCCATCAGCCGCAGGCCACCCATGGTGGGTGCGCTGGCGTCAGAGCGCGACAGCAGCAGGCGCAGCACGGCGTCGTAATAGCCGGCGCTGGCGTCGAGCGGAATGAAGACGAAGTCATCGGACGCTGCGATGTCGCCCTGATCGGCATGCGATGTCCAGCGCGCACGGCCGCCTTCCCGCTGGTACGACTCGCGCACGGCGGCGCCGAAGGTCGAGCGGCCGTTCGCCTCATACGTCACCGGCACGCCGCGCGCGTCGACACTGAAGCTCTCTTTGATGTCGGGGCCGCGGCCGTTGTCGCGGTAGCTGAGGTCGGTTTCGGTGCGACCGTCGGCACCGGTCAACACTTTCAGGTGGCCGGCGGGCTGGTTCTGGATCAGCACCACGTAGTCTGCAGCGTGCGCAGCGGGAGCGGTGCTCAGCCAGAGGATGCCGACAAGGCCGGCCAGTGCGATGAGTCTGTTCGTCATGCGAATCTCCCTTTCAGCTGGCCGCAGCCAGCGCCTGATCCACATCCCACAGGATGTCGTCGATATGCTCCAGCCCGACCGAGATGGAGGATAGGCTTTTCAAACGCCCTTTTTCCTTCCCGACTGCACCCCGAACACGGCAAAACAACGGCAACAACGGTGGGATACAGCGCCCGAAGCGCTTGAACCTGCCTTTGGATGCAGGCCGAAGTCTGTTGGGCGTGGACAGCCCGGTCGGAGGGCGGCTGCGCCCTGATGCCGAGACCGTTTCTACAGCAATCTGCTGGCGCCCAAGAGGGGGCGGCAAGTGCATGGCCCGGATCCACGTCGCCTGTACCTGGCTAGCACCCACTGCCCGACGAGGCGGATGACCGCTGCATGCCAAGAACTTACCAAACGATCCGAGCGGCAGCACCCTGCCTTGGGCCCCTGAACGACTGGTAACAGCCTCGCAGTCATGGGTCAGCACTGCGACCCTTCGCTACAGGTCAGGATCCGCCATCAGGACTGCTCTCGTCTCGATTGACTATGTCCCCGCCGGCCGAACTTTGACCACCCGTGCCGGTTGAACATTGACCAGGGATGGAAGGCCGCTCGGAGGGCGGCCG
>JANNQO010000118.1:0-28193 GCA_031400795.1 Rubrivivax sp.
GTCGTCCAGCAGCAGCACACCCGAAGTGGGCACGGTCAGACCCGAGACCAGGTTGAGCAGGGTCGACTTGCCACAACCCGAATGGCCGATCAGGGTCACGAACTCGCCCTGTTCCACCGTCAGCGAGATGTCGCGCAGCGCGACGAACGGACCGCGCCTGGTGGGGAAGGTCATGCCCGCATCACTGATGCGCAGCATCGGTTTGGTGCTTCGGCTCATTGCGATCCTTCTGCTCAGCTGTAGTCGAAACGCTTGGCGATCGCCATCAAGAGCCACTCGAGCAACAGCCCGACGAAGCCGATGACGAAGATCGCGACGATGATGTGCGCCACGTTGAGGTTGTTCCACTCGTCCCAGACCCAGAAGCCGATGCCCACGCCACCGGTCAGCATTTCGGCCGCGACGATCACCAGCCACGCCGTGCCCACGCTCAGGCGCACACCGGTCAGCAGGTAAGGCATGACCGCCGGCAGCAGGATGCGCGTGGCGATCTTCCATTCGCTGAGCTTCAGCACCCGGGCCACGTTGAGATAGTCCTCGGGCACACGCTGCACGCCCACCGCGGTGTTGATGACCATCGGCCAGATCGAGCAGATGAAGATGGTCCAGATCGCCGCCGGGTTGGCCGACTTGAAGACCATCAGCCCGATCGGCAGCCAGGCCAGCGGCGACACCGGTTTGAGCAGGCTGATCAGCGGCGAAACCATGCGGTTCATCGTCGTGAAGCGGCCGATCACGAAACCCAGCGGGATACCGACCACGGCCGCCATGCCGAAGCCCAGGCCGACACGCTCCAGCGAGGCGAGCACGTTCCAGCCGATGCCCTGGTCGTTCGGGCCGTTGCGGTAGAACGGATCGGCGAATAGCTTCCACGCGGCTTCGAAGGTCGCCAGCGGCGTCGGGAAGGCGCCGCCCTTCTGCGTCGACAAGGCCCAGATGAGGATCAGCAGCGCCATGCCTCCCAAGGGCGGCAGCACTCGGGCCCCGAGGCCGCGCCAGTCGAAAGGGTCGCGCAGCGGCGCTTCGGGCCGTTCACCCGGCTTGTTCGCGGCAGCCGCGACGGCAGCCGGTGGCCGCAGCTTCTTGGCCGCGGCGCGCGGGGTCGGCAAAGGGCGCGGCGTCACGTCGCGCGGCGAATGGAAAACGGCAGAGACCATGGTCGTGCCCCTTCAGGCCACTGCCGCGGCGCGCACCTTGAAACCATCGGCGTACTTGGCCGGATCCTTGCCCTCCCACAGCACACCGTCGATGAGCTTCATGCTGCGCATCTCGGGCGTCTTGCCGGACGGCAGGCTCACCTTGGCGGCCGCTGCGCCTTGTTTGTAGAGCTCGATCTGGTTCACCTGCCTGGCCACGGCCAGGTAATCGGGGTGGTCCTTCAGCAGGCCCCAGCGCTTGTGCTGCGTGAGGAACCACATGCCGTCGGACAGGTACGGGAAGTTCACCGCACCGTCGTTGAAGAACTTCATGTGGTTCGGGTCGTCCCAGGTCTTGCCGAGGCCGTTCTGGTAGCGGCCCAGGATGCGCTGGTTGATCGCATCGACGCTGGTGTTGACGTAGCTCTTCTCGGCCACCACCTCGGCCATCTTGTTCTTGTTGGTGAGGCTGGCGTCGATCCAGCGACCGGCATCGAGGATCGCGGCGATCACCGCGCGGCAGGTGTTGGGGTTCTTCTTTGCAAACTCGGCGGTGGTGCCCAGCGCCTTCTCGGGGTGGTCTTTCCAGATGTCCTGCGTGGTGATGCCGGTGATGCCGATGCCGTCGATGATCGCGCGGTGGCCCCAGGGCTCCCCGACGCAGTAGCCGTCCATGTTGCCGACGCGCATGTTGGCCACCATCTGCGGCGGCGGCACGGTGATGATCTTGGCGTCCTTCATCGGATTCACGCCATAGGTGGCCAGCCAGTAGTACAGCCACATCGCGTGCGTGCCGGTGGGAAAGGTCTGCGCGAAGGTGTATTCGCGCTTCTCGGTGGCCATCAGCTTGGCCAAGCTCGCGCCGTCAACGGCGCCTTTGTCGGCGAGCTTCTTCGACAGCGTGATGGCCTGGCCGTTGTGGTTCAGGTTCATCAGGATCGCCATGTCCTTCTTCGGCCCGCCCACGCCCATGTGCACGCCGTAGACCAGGCCCCACAGCACATGCGCCATGTCGAGCTCGCCGTTGACCAGCTTGTCGCGCACGCCGGCCCAGCTGGCCTCTTTGGTGGGCACGATCTTGACGCCGTACTTCTCGTCGAACTTGTTGACGGCGGCCATCACCACCGAAGCGCAATCGGTGAGCGGGATGAAGCCGATGCGCACCTCTCTCTTCTCTGGGGCGTCCGAGCCTTGCGCCCAGACACCCGAGGTGGTGCTCGCGGCAGCGGCGGCGGCCGCACCCTTGATGAAGTGCCTGCGTTCTTCGCTCATCAAACCCTCGCGCAACGTTGACATCTCGAACTCCCGAAACTGAAGAGACAAAAAAACAGGCGTCGCGGTGGCCCGAGGTGTTCAACACCTCCAGCCGACCGGACGCCATTGCCCGAACTCTTGAACTTTCCGGCACCCCGCACGCCGTTGCGCGGGCTGATCACACAGCCAAACCAAGCACGCGGCGTGCCAGCCAAAACTCAGCGCATTCGCCGCCATCGATAGCGGCGATGCACCACGAGGGCGAGCAACCGGGCCGGCTCACGCCTGCGATTGGTGCACCGCAGCACCGGGGCGAATCAGCCGAGCGGTTTCAGCAGCTCGCGTGCTTGCACGATGCGCTCGGCCACCTCGCCGACCTTGTGCCCGCGGTCCATCGCCAGCTTGCGCAAATGTGCGTAAGCCTGCTCTTCGCTGAAGCCCACCTCGTCCATCAGCAGCCCTTTGGCGCGTTCGATGACCTTGCGCTCGGCTAGCTGGTTCTGCGCCTGGCCGAGCTGCTCGCGCAGCGCGCGGTCTTGAGCGAAACGGGCGATGGCCACTTGCAGCACGGGTGTGAGCCGCTGCGGCTGCAATCCGGCGATGACATAGGCGCTCACGCCGGCCTGCAGTGCCTGCTGCATCGGCGGCAGGCTCGGGTCTTCGGCGAACACCACCACCGGGCGTGGGCTGGTGCTGCTGACCGCGGCGAGGTGCTCGAGCGTGTCGCGGCTCGGCGACTCGCTATCGATGATCACCACGTCGGGCTGCAGGCGCAGCACGCAGTCGTGCACGAGCAGCGCGGAGTCGCCGACACCGACCACCAGGTGCCCCTGGCGCGTGAGCTCTTCGCGGATCAGCTCGACGCGGTGCGCACCATCGTCGATGAGCAGGACCCGCAGCGCTGAAAACTCGGCATTCACGCGCCAGGTGCGTGCAACATTCGTGCCTTCAGATCAGACGCCGACTCTTGTGCCGGCATCCGATCGCGGAGGGTCAACCTGGAAACAATCATCGATGCGGCAATCGACATCGCGATGTTCGGGGTGGTGGTGGCCATGGCGTTCTATGTGTGGAGCCGCATGGCCCAGAAGCAGCAGCGTGCGCTGCGCGAGCTGGCCGCGCAGATGGGCCTGCGTTACGTGCCCCTGCACATGGGCGCCGTGGAAGGAGCCGCCCGTTCGGACCAGCAGCAGGAACTGGCGCAATCCCAAGGCGGTTCCATGGTGCTTCAGCTGCTCTCGCGACTGCCGATGACACGAAGCTGGCGAATCCACGGCCAGCGCGGCGGCGTGACCGTGCACATCGGGCCCGACGCGCACGGTCATGGCACGCCGATGACGCGTCTGCGCGCCGACTTCGCGCAGCCACTGGGGCTGGGCCTGGAGCTGTTGTCGCGATCGGGGCTGGACGGCGCCGCGCTGCCCGCGCTGCTGTCGCGGCCCGACGTGCGGCGAGAACTTCTGGCTTTGTTCGATGCCCACGAGGCCGCGCGGGTGGACGATCGTGGCGTTCAGATCCGCCTGCACGGCCGCGTGAGTGACGCGGCCCTCCTGGTGCGGATGGTCGATGCCGCGGTGCGTGCGGCGCAGGCGATCCAGGCCGCTCACACGCCGAGCTAAGCACGCTTGCGCTCGACGCTGGCCAGCAAGAGGCAAGCACGGTAGCGCTCGCGTCCGCGCCAGCGTGAAGCGCCTCGCGAGTGGGCGTTCAGTTGCGGCCGAGCAGCCGCGCCACCGCCGGCGCGCGCAGCCGGGCCGCCGCGGGCAACCCGCTGCCCAGCAACGGGCGCAGATACTGCTCGAAGGCCGGCGTGATGTCGGTGCCCGAAGTGGCGATGAGGCTGTCTTCCATGACCCGCGTCTTGCCGGCCACGGCCGTCAAGGGCAGCAGCTTGTAGTTCACCGCGTAGTGGCCCGTGCGCTCGATGGCCACCGAGCCGTCCGTGTCGCCGCGCATCGCGTGCTGCACGGCCACCGCGCCGACCTCGCGCGCCTCGCGCTGGTCGACGTCGCTGACGCAGCCCAGGAAGCTGCGCTGCAGGTAGCCGAAGGTGTCGCCGCGCACGCGCTGGATGCCGAGCTTGCCCCTGATCTCTTCGCACAGCAGATCGGCCAGCGCGCCGGTGCCGGAAAGCTGCACGTTGCCGTGCGCATCCTTGCCCAGTTGCGGCGCCAGCGTCGAGATGATCGGCGTGCCGCTGCTGTCGTGGATGCCTTCACTGACCGCGATCACGCAGCGGCCCAGGCGCTCGTGCACGGCTTTCACGTCGGCCAGGAAGCGCGCCGTGTCGAAGACCCGCTCGGGCAGGTACACCCGATGCGGGCCGTCGTCGGCGAACGTGCGCGCCAGCGCCGCGGCGGCGGTCAGGAAACCCGCATGCCGCCCCATCACCACGCCGACATAGACACCCGGCAGCGCCGAGTTGTCCAGGTTCGCGCCGGCAAAGGCCTGCATCACGAAACGCGCCGCCGACGGGAAGCCCGGCGTGTGGTCGTTCAGCACCAGGTCGTTGTCGATGGTCTTCGGGATGTGCAGGCAGCGCAGCGCGTAGCCCTCGCGCGCCGCTTCTTCGGCGACGATGCGCACGGTGTCTGACGAGTCGTTGCCGCCGATGTTGAAGAAGTGTGTGATGCCATGCGCACGCAGCACCTCGAACATCTGCCGGCAGTACTTCGCATCGGGCTTGTCGCGCGTCGAGCCCAGCGCCGCGGCGGGTGTGGCGGCCACCGCCTCGAGGTTGGCCACGGTCTCGCCGCCGAGGTCCACGAAGTCCTCGTTGATGACGCCGCGCACGCCATGCCGCGCGCCGTAGACCTGTGAAACCCGGTGAAACCGCCGCGCCTCCAGGACCACGCCGACGAGCGATTGGTTGATCACCGCGGTCGGGCCGCCGCCCTGGGCGACGAGGAATTTGGCTGCTGTCATGTCAGTGCCTCCAGCGCGCTTCGCGCGCCCATCTGCCGGTCGCGCCGATGCGGCGGTCTGCCCTTGATCTTGCATGGTAACGGCCTGAAATTTCGGCGCTGGGCAAGGCCTGCCGCCTAGGTGATGCCCCAACAAGCCGTCCGGACCTTTGGCGTTATATTGCCGCCCTCGCGGCGTATCCGGCCGGCGAAATGTTGATCTGGCGGTCCACGAGATCGCGGTATTTTTCGAGACAGCATCAGCGCCGTGCAGTTGCCGGCGTCTGGAGGTTCTTCAGTGGATTTCGCCGAGCAACAACGCAATCCCGGCAAGCACGTGGTCGGTATCGGCATCGTGCTTGCGCTGCATCTGCTGTTGGGATGGGCCGTGCTCAGCGGCCTCGCGCAGCGCATGGTCGAGGTGATCAAGGCGCCGATCGAGACCAAGATCATCGAAGAGGTCAAGCCGCCGCCCCCGCCGCCGCCCGAGAATCTGCCGCCGCCGCCGAAGTTCGCACCGCCGCCGCCATCGTTCGTGCCGCCGCCGGAGGTGAACGTCAACGCACCGCCGTCGCCGGCGCCGACGATCACCACCACCCAGGTGGCGCCACCGCCGACGGTGGTGGCGATCGCGCCGCCGCCCACCGCTGCGCCGCCGGCGCCTGCTGCGCCACCGCGCCCACCGGCGCGCACCGAGCCGCGGCTGGACTTCAACGTCTGCGACAAACCCGACTACAACGCCGCCGCGCGCCGCGCCGAGGCGCAAGGTTCGGTGACGGTGGTCTACACCATGGACACCAGCGGCGTCATCGGCCAGGCCGAGGTGGAGAGATCCGCCGGCCCGTCGCGCGAGCACAAGATGCTCGACCGCCTCACCGTCGAAGCCGTGAAGGCCTGCAAGGGCACCCCCGGCACGCTGGACGGCAAGCCCGAGAAGCTCACCTCGCGGGTGACTTACGTCTGGAAGCTCACCGACTAGGCAACGGTCGTCCCGCTGAACCCTGCATCCCATTCCATTCCCCGGCGCAGAAATGTTGTGTGCTGCGCGAGTGCTGTTCCTTCTGGAGAAAACATGTCGATACTGAAGACCCTGCGCACACCGTCGCTCCTGTTGAAGGGCGCTGCATCACTTCTCGCCGGCCTGGTGATGGCCGCGAGCTCGCCCACCCTGGCCTTCGCCCAGGCAGCCTCGGCGCCTGCCGAGCCCGCCGCTGCCGCGCCGGCTGTGAAACCCGGCGTGATCACCGAAGAAGCCATCGACAACCCGTACGGCCTGAAGGCGCTGTGGAGCCAGGGCGACATCGTGGCCAGGAGCACGTTGGTCATCCTGGTCATCATGTCGATGGGCAGCTGGTACGTGATTTTCACCAAGCTCTTCGAGCAGCGCCAGATGCTGAAGAGCGCGCGCCAGTCGGCCGATGCTTTCTGGAAGGCCACCTCGGTGAAGGCCGGCGTCGGCGCGCTCGAAGAAGGCTCGGCTTTCCGCTACATCGCCGAACAAGGCATCAAGTCCAGCGAGCACCACGAGGGCACGATGGTCGAGAGTATCGACAAGCACACCTGGATCAGCATGTCGGTGGACCGCTCGGTGGGCAGCATCAACAACCGCCTGCAAGACGGCATGGCGGTGCTCGCCACGGTGGGCTCCACGGCGCCGTTCGTCGGCCTCTTCGGCACCGTTTGGGGCATCTACAACGCGCTCGTGAAGATCGGCATCAGCGGCCAGGCATCGATCGACAAGGTCGCCGGCCCGGTCGGCGAGGCGCTGATCATGACGGCCATCGGCCTGTTCGTCGCGGTGCCCGCGGTGATGGGCTACAACTGGCTGCTGCGCCGCAACAAGACCGTGATGGACGCCACCCGCACCTTCGCCGGCGACCTGCACAACGTCCTGATTTCCGGAAAGCGCTGATGACGGCCCAAAGACGCCTGCGGCGTCGTCCCGCGGGCCACGAAGGGGTCCGCATTTGCGGCCCCAGGGGAGCGAATCCGCTTGGGACGCCCCGGCGCGGATTCCTGGCCATCAGCGCTCACGCGAGGAGATCGCCATGTCGATGCAAGTAGGTCCGGCCGACGGCGACAGCGAGGACCAGCTCAACAACACCATCAACACCACGCCGCTGGTGGACGTGATGCTGGTGCTCTTGATCATCTTCCTGATCACGATTCCGGTGGTCACGCAGAGCATCAAGCTCGAGTTGCCCAAAGAGCGCAATCTGCCGACGCAGACCAAGCCCGAGAACATCGTCATCGCGGTGAACCGCGACGGCGAAGTGCACTGGGGCCTGGAGAGACTGCGCGACACCGAGGAGCTGGTCAAGCGGCTGAAGGTCGAGTCGGTGAAGGAGCCGCAGCCCGAGGTGCACATCCGCGGCGATTCCGAAGTGCGCTACGAATCGGTGGGGCGCGTGGTCGTGGCTTGCCAGCGCGCCGGCATCTTCAAGGTCGGCTTCATCACCGAGCCACCGGCCGGCCCTGCCGTGCGTCAATAGGAATCGAACCATGTCAATGAACGTCAGCAGTTCCGACAGTGGCGACGGCGACATCATGTTGGACATCAACACCACGCCGTTGATCGACGTGATGCTGGTCTTGCTGATCATGTTCATCATCACGATTCCGATTCAGACGCACGCGGTGAAGATGAACATGCCGACGCCGAATCAGAACCAGCCGCCGCCCAAACCGCCGGAGATCATCCGCATCGATGTCGACTTCGACGGCACGATCGGCTGGAACGGCGAGATCATTGCCGACCGCGCGATGCTCGAGTCCAGGCTCGCCGCAGTGGCCGCGATCCCTGACCAACCCGAGGTGCACCTGCGTCCGAACAAGCTCGTCACCTACAAGGTGGTGGCGATGATCATGGCCAGTGCGCAGCGACTGGGCGTGATCAAGATCGGCATCGTCGGCAACGAACAATTCCTCTAGCCTGCATCGACCACCATGAAGTTCGCCCGTGCCCTAGCCGCGATAGCACTGGCCGCCGCGTTGTCCACCGCACAGGCCCAGGGCGTGCGCGCCGAGGTGGGCAAGCCGCTGCAACAGGCCAGCGAGTTGCTGCGCGCCGGCAAGGCCAAAGAGGCGCTGGCGAAGGTGCGCGAGGCCGAAAGCGTCGGCAACCGCAGCGCCTCCGAGCAGCTCACCATCGACCGCATGAAGGCCGCTGCGGCGCAGCGTGCCGGCGACCCTGCCACCGCGATCCAGGCGCTCGAATCGATCTACGGAAAGGTCAGCGGCAGCGAGCAGGGGCAGATCGCCGAACAACTCGCCTCGGCCTACGCACAGCAGCGCAACAACGGCAAGGCCAACGAGTGGCTCGGCAAGGCCATCGCCGCGGGCAACAACGGCGGCACGGTGAAGCAGTTGCAGGCCTACCTGCAATCGGCCAGCGGCGACTACGGCGCCATCGCCCGCGACGCGTCGGCCGCGGTCTCGGCAGCCGAACAAGGGGGCCGCCGCCCCGACGAAGGCGACCTGTTGCGATTGGCCGACGCGCTGCAGCGCACCGGCAACAACAACGGCTACGTGAACACGCTCGAGAAGCTGGTGGCGCACTACCCGAAGAAGGACTACTGGAACGCCTACCTCGGCCGCCTGCCGCGCAAGGCCGGTTTCGGGGACCGTTTTGCGCTCGATGTGCTGCGCCTGAAACTGGCCGCCGGGGTGCTCTCGAAAACCGAGGACTACATGGAGATGGCCCAGCTCGCGCTGCAGGCCGGCTTGCCCACCGAGGGCCGCAAGATCGTCGACAAGGGATTCGCCAGCAAGGCGCTGGGCGAAGGGCCGGAGGCCGAACGCCACAAACGGCTGCGCGACCTGGCCGTGAAGAAAGAAGAAGAGCAGAAGGCGGGCATCGAAAACCAGGCCGCCGAGGCCGCGACTCAGAGTGACGGCAACGCGATGGTCGCCATCGGCTATGCGCTGGTCTCGCGCGGCAATGTCGACAAGGGCCTGGAGCTCATCGAACAAGGCATCAAGAAGGGCAGCCTGAAGCGCCCCGAAGACGCCAAGCTGCGCCTGGGCATGGCGATGCAGCAGTCGCCCAAGCTCAAGGCGAAAGCCACGCAGGTGCTGCGCAGCGTGACCGGCGGTGACGGCGCCGCCGAGATCGCCAGGCTGTGGGTGGTGCTGGGCGCGGGTTGATCCCGCCTGCTGATCTGGGCCACGGTGTCTACGCCGTGGACACGGCCTTCCACCGCGACCAGTTCGACGCCGCCTACCTGATCGTTCACGAAGGCCGTGCGGCCTTCATCGACACGGGCACCAACCACGCCGTGCCGCGATTGCTGGCGGCGCTGGACACGCTGGGCGTGCAGCGCTCGGCGGTGGACTACGTCATCCCCACGCATGTGCACCTGGACCACGCGGGCGGCGTCGGTGCGCTGATGCGCGAGCTGCCGGTGGCGCGCTGCGTGGTGCACGCGCGCGGCGCCCGCCACCTGATCGACCCGACGGCGCTCTACCAGGGAGCGCTGGCGGTGTATGGGCAGGCGGAGATGGACCGCTCGTACGGGCGGCTGGTTGCGGTGCCCGCGGATCGTGTGGCGACCACCCACCATGGCCAGGTGCTCGAACTGGCGGGTCGTGCGCTGCTCTTTCACGACACGCCCGGCCATGCCAGGCACCACCACTGCGTGTGGGACGAAGCCACGCGCGGCTGGTTCACCGGCGACACCTTCGGCCTGTCGTACCGCGAGTTCGACACTGCGCGCGGCCCGTGGATCGTTCCCACCTCGACCCCGGTGCAGTTCGACCCGGAGGCGCTGGTGCGCTCCATCGACGGCCTGCTCGCGCTGTCGCCGGCGTGCATGTACCTGACCCATTTCGGGCGCGTCGGCGAGGTGCCGCGCCTGGCGGCGCTGCTGCTTGGCCTGCTCGAACGCATGGCCGCGATGGGCCGCAGCCTGCGCACGGCGGCGGATCGTCACGAGGCCCTGAAGCGCGGCCAGCTCGAGATCTTCGCCCGCAGCCTGGCCGAACACGGCTGCGGCTTCGAGCTGTCCGAGATCGAACGGCTGCTGGCCATCGACCTCGAACTCAACGCGCAGGGCATGGCGGTGTGGCTGGACAAGTGAAGAAGGAATCGTGATGGGCGAGGTCAACTTCGGGCTGCACGGGCGCACCGTGATCATCACCGGCGGCGCCCAGGGCATCGGCGAGGCCTGCGCACGCCGCCTGGTGCGTGACGGCGCCGCGGTGGCGCTGTGGGATCTGGCCGACGCCCGCGGGCAGGCGCTGGCCGCCGAACTCGTCGATCAGGGCGGCCGCGCGGTCTACTGGCGCTGCGACGTGTCGAAGAAGGCCGATGTCGACGTCGCGCTCGCCGCCACGCTCGCCGCCCTCGGCCAGGTCGACGGCCTGATCAACAACGCCGGCATCTTCAAGGCCGCCGAGTTCCTGGACATCACCGAAGCCGACTGGGACAGCGTGATCGCGGTGAACCTGAAAGGTTCGTTCCTGGTCGGCCAGGCGGTGGCGCGCGGCATGGTGGCGGCCGGCCGCGGCGCGATCGTCAACATGAGCTCGGTGAACGGCACGCTGACCATTCCGAGCATCGCCAGCTACAACGCCAGCAAAGGCGCGATCAACCAATTGACGCGTGTCATGGCGCTGTCGTTCGCCGACAAGGGCGTGCGCGTCAACGCCGTCGCGCCGGGCACCATCGCCACCGAACTGGCGAAGAACGCCGTGCTCACCAGCGACGAGGCCAAGGCGCGCATCATGAGCCGCACGCCGATGAAGCGCCTGGGCGAGCCCGGCGAGATCGCCGACGTGGTGGCCTTCCTGCTCAGCGATGCGTCGAGCTACATGACCGGCGAGATCGTCGTCGTCGACGGCGGGCGCATGACCTTGAACTACACCGTGCCGGTGTAGTTTTCGATTCACGCCGTGCCGCTGCAGCGTGCCGATGCTCGAAGCCTTCGCCGTCTCCACCGGCGCGGTGGCGCTCGGCGAGATCGGCGACAAGACGCAGCTGCTGGCGCTGCTGCTCGCCGCGCGCTACCGCCGCAGCGGGCCGATCGTCGCCGGCATCCTGGTGGCCACGCTGGCCAACCACGCGCTGGCGGCGGCGCTGGGTGCCTGGCTGGCGCACGTGTTCGACCCGATCTGGATGCGCTGGGTGCTCGGTGGGTCGTTCATTGCCGTGGCCGTGTGGATGCTGTCGCCCGACACGGTCGGCGATGGCACGGCCCGCGCGGCGCCGGCCGGCTTCAGCGTCTTCGCCATCACGCTGCTCGCCTTCTTCCTGGCCGAGATGGGCGACAAGACGCAGATCGCCACTGTGATGCTGGCCGCCAAGTACCAGCAGCTGGTCGCCGTCACCGCCGGCACCACGTTGGGCATGATGATCGCCAACGTGCCTGCGGTGCTGCTGGGTGAACGCATCGTGCGCGCGCTGCCTGTGGCCCGGGTGCGCCGCATCGCAGCGCTGATCTTTGCGGCGCTGGGCGTGGCGGTCTTGTATGCGTATTGAGCGCCCCAGGACCGGGCCAGCCCGGTCCGCCCCCCCCGGGGGGTTCAGGCAAAGTGGCAGAGCCACCATTGCTCGACAGCGGGTGTCGCTCAAAATGCAGAGATGATCGAGGGATGCTGCGGTCGCACTGGAGGGTGGAGACGATGCGTTTGAAGTCGCTGCGCCAGCGTGGCGTTCGGGTGCTGCTGGCGATGGCGTTGGCAGGCTGCGCCACGGTGCCCGAGATCGATCGGCTGCTGACGGCACAAGCCGGTTCGCTCGTCGATGCGCGCAGCGCGCCGTGCGGCAATGCGGCGCCCGGCGTGACCGGCGACTCGGCCTTGCCCATCCCGCCGCTGCGACTGGTCTCGTGGAACCTGCACAAGGGCGAAGACGAAGGCTGGCAGCAGGACCTGGCGCGCTTCGCTGCCGAGAACGATCTGCTGCTGCTGCAAGAAGCGGTGCTGACGCAGGAGTTGCGCGACGTGATCGAGCGCGCCGGCCACCGCTGGCAGATGGTCGGCGCGTTCTCGATGGGCGGCACCGAACGCGGCGTGATGATCGCTGCGCGCAGCGCGCCGCTGACGGCCTGCACGCTGCGCTCGTTCGAGCCCTTGTTCCCGATCCCCAAGTCGGCCATCGTCGCGCGCTACCGACTGGCCGGCAGCGACAAGCCGCTGGCCGTGGCGAATCTGCACGGCATCAATTTCACGCTTGGCCTCGGGCGTTTCACAGAGCAGCTCGAGGCCGTTGCCGGCGAGCTGAAGCGCCACGACGGCCCGGTCATTCTGGGCGGCGACTTCAACACCTGGAGCGACGAGCGCCATGAGGTGCTGCTTGGCGTCGCCCAGCGCCTCAACCTGACGCCGGTGCTGCTCAAACCCGACGGCCGCCGGCGCCACTTCGGCCAGTTGCTCGACCACCTGTTCGTGCGCGGACTGAGTGTCCAGAAGGCCTCGTCGCCCGAGGTGAAGTCGTCGGATCACAACCCGATCCTGGTCGTGCTCGGGCCGCCGTGATCACCGACCTGGCCGCCCCCGCTGCACCCGCTGCGCCGACTGTCCGCGCCGACCTGCTGGTGTGCGCTGACTGCGACGCGGTGCATCGTCGAGCGCGCCTGGCGCGCGACGATGTGGCGCGCTGCCGGCGCTGCGGCGCCGTGCTGGCACGGGGCCCCGGGCTCACGCTGGACGGCCACCTGGCGCTGGCGCTGGCCTCGGCGCTGGTGTTCGTCATCGCCAGCCTGTCGCCGATCGTCACGCTGGAGCTGCAAGGCGTGCGCTCCGAGGCCAGCCTGTTCGATGCCACCTGGCTCACCTGGCGGGCCGGCGAGCAGCTTGTCGCGCTGCTGGCCTTCGGCACCGCCTTCGTGTTCCCGCTGGCGGTGATCGTGCTGCGGCTGTGGGTGCTGGTGCCGCTGGTCGCGGGCCGAAGCGCGCCGGGCAATGCCCGCGCGCTGCGCCTGCTGCGCTGGGCCATGCGCTGGAGCATGGTGGAGGTCTTCATGCTCGGTATCCTGATCGCCGTGGTGCGCAGCGCCGGGGTCACCGACGTGGTGCTCGGCGCGGGCCTGTTCGGCTATGCGGCGCTGACGGTGCTGCTCGCCGCCATGCAGTCGGCAGGCTTGCAGGCGATGTGGCAGCGCAGCGGGTGAAGGGCATGGCTGCCGTCGACGCTGCTGCCCTCGATCTGCACGGCTGCGAATGCTGCTCGCTGGTGGTCGCCGGTGCGGCCTTGCGCTGCCCGCGCTGCGGCTTCGCGCTGCACCGGCACAAGCCGCACAGCCTGCAACGCACGGCGGCCTTTCTCGCCACCGCGGTGGTGCTGTACGTCCCCGCCAACGTGCTGCCGGTGATGTCCACGAGCAGCGTGCTCGGCCGCGACAGCCACACGCTGGTGGGCGGCATCCACGACCTGTGGGTGTCGGGCTCGAAAGAACTGGCGTTGATCGTCTTCATTGCGAGCATCGCCGTGCCGCTGTTGAAGATCGCCGCGCTGGCGCTGCTCTCGATCACCGCGTGGCGCCGCTCCAGCTGGCGCCAGGCCGACCGCGCCCGGCTGTACCGGCTGGTCGAGACGGTCGGGCATTGGTCGATGCTGGATGTCTTCGTCGTCGTGCTGCTGGTGGGCATGGTGCAGTTCGGCGTGCTCGCCGGCGTCGAGCCCGAGGCCGGGCTGCTTGCCTTCGGCGCGGTGGTGGTGGCGACGATGCTCGCCTCGGCGAGTTTCGACCCGCGGCTGATCTGGCCCGCCGGTGCCACGCGATGAGCGACGACGCAGCGCCGCTGCCGGCCGTGCCGGACCCCGTGCTGGCGCGCGGCAACCGGCTGCGCCTGTCGCTGGTGTGGATCGTGCCGATCATTGCAGTGATCGTCGGCGCGGTGCTGGTGGTGCGCGCGCTGCTCGCGTCGGGGCCGGAGATCGGCATCGAGTTGCGCAGCGCCGAAGGCCTCGAGCCCGGCCGCACCGAGGTGCGCTACAAGGAGGTGGTGATCGGCCGCGTGAAGCAGGTGCTGCTCTCGCCCGACCGCCAGAAGGTGCTGGTGCGCGTCGGCCTGGTGAAGAGCGCCGAGAGCCTGGCGGTGGAGGACACGCGCTTCTGGGTGGTGCGCCCGCGCATCGGCACGGCCGGCGTGAGCGGTCTGTCCACGCTGGTCTCGGGCGCCTACATCGGCGTGGACGCGGGCAGCGCGAGCGAGCCACGCCGCGAGTTCATCGGTCTGGACACGCCGCCGCTGGTGCTGCGCGGCGAGCCCGGCCGCAGCTTCGTGCTGCGCGCCGATGACCTCGGCTCGCTGGATGTGGGCTCGCCGGTCTACCACCGGCGCGTGCGCGTCGGTCGGGTCGTCGGTTATTCGCTCGACGACCGTGGCCGCACGCTGCTCGTGAAGGTGTTTGTCGAAGCCCCGCATGAGGCGCTGGTGAGCAACCGCTCGCGCTTCTGGAATGCCAGCGGTGTGGACGTGCAGCTCAACGCCGGCGGCTTGACGCTGCATGCGCAATCGCTGGCCTCGGTGGTGGCCGGCGGCCTGGCCTTCGCCGATGGACAGGCGGCGGGCGAGAGCGTGCTGCCGAAGCCGGCCGCGGCGGGGCAGGAGTTCCGCCTCTACGCCACGCAGCGCGAGGCGCAGGCGCCTGAAGACGGCGACCCGCTGCCGGTGCGCATGGTGTTCAGGCAATCGCTGCGCGGCCTGGAGGCGGGCGCGCCGGTGGAGTTGCTCGGCGTGGCGCTGGGCACGGTGCGCGGCATCGAGCTGCAGCCCGAATCGACCGGCGTCAAAGGTGCGAAGTCGGGATCGAGCAGCCAGGCACTGCGCCTGGAAGTCACGGCCGACATCTACCCGCTGCGCCTGGGCCGCTTGCGCGACCAGCTCGTTGCACCCGGTGTTTCGGGGCGGCGCGCCGACCGCTTGCTGCTCAAGCAACTCGTCGAGCGCGGCCTGCGCGCGCAGGTGCGCACCGGCAATTTGCTGACCGGCCAGCTCTTCGTGTCGCTGGAATTCATGCCCAAGGCCGGCGCGGTGCTCCTCGACATCGAGCCCGAGGTGCCCGAGCTGCCGACCATGCCGGGCACGCTGGCCGAGCTGCAGCCGCAGCTGCTGGACGTGGTGAACCGCATCTCCAAGATTCGCTTCGACCAGATCGGCGACGAACTGCAAGGCGCGCTGGTCTCGCTGCGCGGCTCCAGCACTTCGCTGCAAGGCACGCTGCACAGCGCCGACGCGATGATCAAGCAGCTCACGCCCACCGCGCAGCGCGCCTTGGCCGATGTGCAGCAGACGCTGGTCAGCGCGCAGCAGGCCTTGCGCAGCGCCGATGCCTCGCTGGTCGACCCGCAGGCGCCTTTGCAGCGCAGCGCACAGCAGACGCTGGCCGAGGTGCAGCGCGCGGCGCAGGCACTGCGCGTGCTGGCCGACTACCTGCAACGGCATCCGGAATCGTTGCTGCGCGGCAAGCCGGTGGATGCCGTGGAGGCGCCGCGATGAAACACCTCGCGCCCTGGATCGCGGCGCTGGCTCTGGCCGGTTGCGCTTCCAGCGCGACGACACGATTTCACTCGCTGCTGCCTGCGCCGGTGGCGGGTACCGCAGCGGCTGTCGCATCGGCGCCGCCGCGCTGGGACTTGTCGGTGCAGGTGCCGGCCCAGGTCGACCGGCCCCAGTGGGTGCTGCGCGGGCGTGACGAAGCGCTGCTGGTGCTGGAATACGAACGCTGGATCGCACCGCTGGCCGATGAGATCCAGGCCGCCGTGGCCGAGCGGCTGAAGTCGGCGCCCGGCGGGCCCGGGCGCATCGCGCTCGATGTGCAGCGTTTGGACGCTGCGCCTGGGCGCTTCAGCCGCATCGAGGCCGACTGGACGCTGCGCCTGGCCGACGGCAGCACGCGGCGCTGCCGGGCGGTGGTGGTCGAGCCCGCCGGTGAATCGGTGGCCGCGCTCGCGGCTGCGCATCGTGCCGCTTTCGCACGCCTGGGCGACAGCATCGCCGCGTCGCTCAGCGGGTGTTAGCCGACCGCTATCGATATGACCGCGTCACCGGGAAGAGGACATGAGAACCGGATCTGACGGGCCACGTCTGACCGAAAGCAACGTCAAGGGATCGGATCACGGGTCCGTCTTTCAGCGCGAGTCGGCCGCGGCTTGCGCGAGCGTCCAGTACATCCGGTAGTACTGCACATCGAGATCGAAGCGCTTGACGTGCTGGACCAGCGCGCCGGTGTGCGCGAACAGCGGGATGCCTGCGGCCTTCATCCTGCGGAAGAACTGGATGTCCTCGCCGACGTAGTCGCGGCCGGGGCGCTCGACCTGGGCGAACAGCGACTGGTCCGGGTACTTGCCGCGCATCGCCGGCACGATCGAGCGGTGCATCAGCAGCAGGCCGAAGCCCGCGCTGTCGACCCGGATCACTTCGTCGTGCGGCAGCGGGTGCCGGAACGCGAGGCCGCTGCCGACATCGTCGAACAGCGCCGGCATCGGCATCGTCAGCGGTCCCTCGCCCAGCTTGAAGACGAAGTAGGTGCCGCTGACCACCGGCTTGTCGCGTGGGTCCGCGGTGTCCCACAGCTTCTTCAGCACGTCGGCGGTGAGCGCGATGTCGCTGTCGACCCACAGCAGCCAGTCGGTGCCCACCTGATCGGACCACAGGTCCAGCAGCGCTTGTCGCTGGCGGGCGATCTGGTTGCCCTGGATGCGGATCGCGCGCTGGATCGAAACGCCGATCGCGGGGGCATTGAGCATCGTGTAGACGAGGCCCTCGGTGAACTTGCCGTCGGTGGTGCCGTTGTCGCACCAGCCGATCGCGAGGGTCTCGTGGTTGTCGTGCATCGAAGCGATCGGATCAACGGCCGGCGGCGGCACCCTGCAGAGCCTCCAACCTGGCGCGCAGCGCCGCAGCCGGTTTGGCCAGGCCGGCCGCCTGGTAGACGACCAGCGCGCGCTCGAAGAACTCGCGCGCGGCGGCGTTCTGCTGGCGGCGCTGTTCCACCTCGCCGGCGTAGACCAGGTCCAGCGCCACGCGCTCGGGCAGACCCAGGCGTTGGTCGATGGCCAGGGCTTGCGCCAGATCGGCCGCGGCCTGCGTCGTCTGGCCTGCCCGAGAGCGCGCGCGGCCGAGCTGGCGCAGCGCGTTGGCCTGCTCAGCGGCCTGGGCGGATGGCGTGGCGAGCGTGGCAATGGCCAGTGCCTGCTCGGCGTGCTGCATCGAACCGCCGACATCGCCGCGCTGCCACGCCACATGGGCGCGCACATTGGCCAGTGCGGCGCCCTGTTCGCAAGGCTTGTTGCAGGCGGCTTCGGCGCGCTCAGCCCAGGCCGTGGCGGCGTCGAGGTCGGGTGTGTCGAGCATCAGCAGCGCCTTGCGCGTGGCCGCGGCGGCGTGCAGCGCCGATCCATAGCGCTGCGGGGCGGCGAGCAACCGGTCGACCCGGCCTTGTGCTCCGGCCAGGTCGCCGGCGCGCTGCTGCACGAGCGCCAGGTTCAGCAGCGCCGACCCGGCCAGCGCGAAGTCCTCCACCGATTCGGCCGCGGCCAGCGCTCGCTCGTACAGCGCGCGTGCTTGTGCCAGCTCACCGCGCGCCCAGGCGCGGGCCGCCGATTGGCTGGTGGAAGCGGCGGACTGTTGAACCGCGTTCAGCGGCGCCGGGGCACTGCCGCATGCCCCCAGCAGCAGCAGCAGCGCCAACCCGGCGCCAACTCGCTCAACGGCCATCGCGCAGTGCAGCCGCATCGTGGCTGTCGATCGGCAGCAAGGCCGGCGGCGGCGGCGGCAAGATCAACCGCAGCGCCCACGAATCGCGCAGCCCTTGCACCATCTCGCGCGACTCTTCCACCAGCGGCGGCGCGCCGCGCAGCAGCGGCGGCAGGCCTTGCGCGGCGGCGGCCGAAATCGTGCGCCCGTCGCGCAGCACGCCGTCGAGCTGGCCGAGCATCAGCTCGGTCTTCTCGAGCATCGTCGGCAGCTTGGTGTTGACCGCGTCGAGCCCGCGCTCGGCCTGCCGGATCAGGCCGTCGATACGCACCAGCGAACGATTGGCCTGCACCATCGCCGTCTCGCTTTGTGTGCCCAGGCCCGAGGCGCGCTGGCGCAGCTCGGTCGCCAGGCCCCGCATCTGTTCGGCCGTGCCGGCCAGTGCGGTGGAGATGGTGTTGGTGTTCTGCAGGATCGCGTCGAGATCACCCTTGCGGTCGCGCGCCACGCCGGAAAGCTGGCGCATGTCGTCCAGGATCGGCGCGAAGCGGTTGCGCAGGTCGTCGGCAATCTCGTTCAGCGTGCCGCGGCGCGTGAAGGCCACCCGCGGATCGTCGCGCGAGAGCCTGGCTTCGGCGCTGCCCACGCGCAGATCGATCGCCGCCGGGCGCAACTGCTCGCGCACGACGTTGGCGCGCGCGTCGCTGCGCAGCCGCTCGAACAGCTCGGCCTCGATCGACAGCGTGACCTTCACGCTCTGGTCGGGCAACAGCTGCAGATCGTCGATCTTGCCGATGCGAAAGCCGCTCATGCGCACGGCGGTGCCCGGGGCCAGGCCGGTGGCGTCGTCGGCCAGGAAGTACAGCTGCGCGCGCGAGCCGAAGATGCCCTGGTGCCAGGCGATGGCACCGACCATCGCCACGGCCAAGACCAGCGCCAGCGACAACAAGCCGACGATCTGCGGGCGCAGCCGTGCGGCCTTGGCGACCACGGGCGGGGGAGACTCCATGCAGCGAGGTTAGAGCAGCGTCAAGGCCACGGCAATCAAGTCCACCACCATCACGAACGTGAACGATCCCATGCAGGCCGCAGCCACCGCCTTGGGCACGTCCGTCATGTCGCTACCGGCCTGCAGGCCGTGCCAACAAGCGATGGCGGCGATGCCGGCGCCGAAGAGCAGGCCCTTGGCGATGGACAGCGGCAGTTGCCACCAGGTCGCGGTGGTGAGGAAGCCGTCGAGTTCGAACTCCAGGCTCGTGCCCAGCGTGGCCGCGCTGGCCACCAAGGCCGAGCCGAGCGCCACGAACTGGAAGCAGCTGACCAGCGCGGCGCCGGAGATCGCGGCGCCCAGCACGCGCGGCAGCACGATGTCGTCTTCTTCGTCGAGGTCGCGCCAGTGGCTGTCGCGGATGCCGCTGCGCAGGTTCATCAAGGCCACCTCGGCGGCGATGGCCACGCCGCTGCGCACGAGGATGATCAGCGCCGTGATCAGCGGCCCGAGCTCGCGCACGCCGCCCCAGACCACGCTCTTCAGCGCCGTGTCGTCGCCCGAGCCGAGGAAGGCAATGACGCGCGTGACGACCACCGCGCCGAACAGCAGCGCCACCAGGCACACATAAGGCAGGCCCTGCACGCCGGTGACCACGATCTGCCGCGCCAGCGCATTGCGTGTGTTCGGCTCGCGCAGCACCTCGGGGTCGCGCAGCGGTTGCACGAAGGCGTGCACGATCATCGACGTGTAGCCTTGCACGAGGCGGGCGGTGGGGGCGAGCATCAGGGTTGGCGCAAGAAGGCGTCCGGCTCGACGCCGGCCTGCTTGAGGATGGCTCGCAAAGTACCTTCGGGCATGTCGCCAGGATGGTTCGGGATCGTGGTGTATCGGCACAACGCGGCGTTGAACCAGATCTCATGCGAGCCCGCCGCCTGTCGGTGGAACTCCAGGCCCAGCGCCTTGAGGCGCTTCACGATGTCGCGATACCGAAATCCGGCCAACGCGCCCATCAAGTCCCGACGATCATCGGATAGTCGAAGGTCTCGCGAACGGGCGTCAGCGCGGCTGCGGCAGTGCTGTTCGAACTCTGCGACTCGAGCAGCTTCCTTGCCACGTCGCGTGCGATCTCCACTGTCTCCTGGATCGTTCGACCTTGCGCGACAAGTCCCTGCACTTCGTCGCTGGTGGCCAGATAGAGACCCTCGGGCAGCTTCTCGATGTGCAGTTGCACGATGTGTTCCATGCAGTCCCCTTTTGGCGGAATACGCCGTCCCCGGCCTGGATTCTGGCTGAGCGTTCAATGCGCCCCACGGATGTGGCGGCGCGATGAACCCTTGGCGGCGACGGTTGCGGTTCGTTCCAGACCGCTCAGGATGGCGCAATCGTTGCCAGCACGGTGCGCGCCGCAGCGCGCGCGCAGCAGCTCGAGTTCCTTGTGCAGGGAACGCAGCTCGCGGATGCGCTGGGCCACATGCTCGATGTGCTCGTCGAGCAGGGCATCGACCTCGCCGCAGTCCGGCTGCGGCGAATCCTTGAAGCGCAGCAGGGCACGGATCTCGTCCAGCGCCATGTCCAGGTTGCGGCAGTGGCGGATAAGGGCCAACCGATTGGCGTGTGCGTCGGTGTAGAGGCGATAGTTGTTGTCGGCCCGCGCGGCCGCCGGCAACAGGCCTGCGCGCTCGTAGAAGCGGATCGTCTCCACCGCCGTGCCGGTGGCCGCGGCGAGGGCGCCGATGCGCATGCGAGCCTTTCGTTGCACTGACCCCTTGACTCTACAGTGGCTTCAGGGAATTCAATCGCGCAACCCCACCCACAGAGCGCCCCGAATGGCCAACGCCAAGCCGATCCGAATCGCCGCCGAAGCAGCTGCTGCGAGCCATGCCCTCGACGCCTGCTGCGCACCGGGCCCGAGCCCGCCGAGCGACCCGTTGCACGCGTCGCCCCACGATGATCACGACCACGCGCATGGCGGCGCAGACCTGCAACGCCTCGTCCTCGCACTCGCGCTGGCCATCGCCGCCGAGGCGTTCGGCTTCTTCGCTCCCGATACGAAGCCTTGGCAAGGCGCCGGGCTGGCGCTGGCCGCGGCGGCGATCTGGGCGGCGGGCTTCGATGTGTACAAGCAAGGCCTGTCCGCACTGCGCCATGGCCGGCTGAACATCAACGCGTTGATGACGGTGGCCGTGACCGGTGCCTTCGCGATCGGCCAGTGGCCCGAGGCCGCGATGGTGATGGCGCTGTACGCGATTGCCGAGGCGATCGAAGGCAAAGCCGTCGACCGCGCGCGCAACGCGATCAAGGGCCTGCTCGAGATGGCGCCTGAAGAGGCTGCCGTGCGCCAGGCCGATGGCTCATGGCTGAATCTGCCGGTGGGCGCCGTGCCGCTGCAAGCCATCGTGCGCGTGCGCCCGGGCGAGCGAGTGCCGATGGATGGCGTCGTGGCGCTCGGCAGCACCACCATCGACCAGGCGCCGGTCACCGGCGAGAGCATCCCGGTGGACAAGGCCGTGGGCGACCCCGTGTTCGCCGGCACCATCAACCAGATTGGAGCGGTCCAGATCCAGGTCAGCGCCGCGGCGTCGAACTCGACGCTGGCGCGCATCATCCACGCGGTCGAGGAAGCGCAAGCCACACGCGCGCCGACGCAGGGTTTCGTCGACCGCTTCGCGGCGATCTACACGCCGGGAGTCTTCGTGTTCGCACTCGCGGTGGCCTTGCTCGGGCCGTGGCTGCTGGACTGGACCTGGATGCAGGCCATCTACAAGGCGCTGGTGCTGCTGGTCATCGCCTGTCCTTGTGCGCTGGTGATCTCGACGCCGGTGACGGTGGTCAGCGGCCTGGCTGCGGCAGCGCGGCGCGGCATCCTCATCAAGGGCGGCGTGTATCTCGAAGGCGCGCGCAAGCTCAAGGCGATTGCGCTGGACAAGACCGGCACCCTCACCGAGGGCAAGCCCCGGCTGGTGAGTTGGGAAACGCTGCTGCCCGACACGGACCGCGCGCAGGCAGAACGCTTGGCCGCCGCGCTGGCGGGGCACTCCGACCACCCGGTGTCACGCGCCATCGCGCAGGGGCTGGCAGCGCCGTCGGCAATCGTCAGCGACTTCAAGGCGCTGGGCGGCCGCGGCGTGCAGGCGCAGATCGCCGGCACGAGCTATGCGCTGGGCAACCACCGCTTGATGGAGGAGCGCGGGCAGTGCACGCCTGCGCTCGAAGCGAGGCTGAAGACGCTGGAAGAGGCCGGCCGCACGGTCACGCTGCTGGCCTCGCCGGCCGGCGTGCTGGCGCTGTTCGCGGTGGCCGACACGATCAAGCCCACGTCGCGCCAGGCGGTGTCGGAACTGAAGACGCTGGGCATCACGCCGGTGATGCTGACCGGCGACAACCAGGCCACCGCCACGGCCATCGCGCGCGAGGCCGGCATCGATGAAGCGCGCGGCAACCTGCTTCCCGACGACAAGCTCGCCGCGATCAAGGCATTGCAGGCCGAACACGGCGCGACCGCGATGACCGGCGACGGCATCAACGACGCCCCCGCGCTGGCGCAGGCCGATATCGGCGTGGCCATGGGCGCCGCCGGCACCGACACCGCGATGGAAGCCGCCGACGTGGTGGTGATGAACGACGACCTGCGGCGCATCGCCGAGACGGTGCGGCTGTCGCATGCCACCCACGCGGTGCTGTGGCAGAACATCACGCTGGCGCTGGGCATCAAGGCGACTTTCCTGGTGCTGGCGGTGCTCGGCCACGCCAGCATGTGGATGGCGGTGTTCGCCGACATGGGGGCCAGCCTGCTGGTGGTGGGCAACGGGCTGCGTTTGCTGCGATCCAGAATACAAGGCCGATGAAACCCATCTCGCCGATGGCCGTGCCGCCCGATCTCCAGCGCCTGCTGCAGGACGAAGAGGCAGGGGCGCGCCCGTGACCCCGGCGAGCTGGACGCTGCTGTTTCCTGCCTGGCTGATCGCCTTGCTGGCCACGGCGGGTGCGCTCTTTCTGGGCGAGGTGATGGGCATGACGCCGTGCGTGTTGTGCTGGTATCAACGCATCGCGATGTTCCCACTCGTGGTGATCCTGGGCCTCGGCCTGCTCGAGCCGGACGGCCGCAGCGCGCGCTACGCCATGCCTCTGGCATGGGCCGGCTGGGGCTTCGCGCTGTACCACTGCCTGGTCTTCTGGGGGCTTGTCTCCGAGGCACTGGCGCCGTGCGGCAAGGGTTCGTCCTGCGCCGATGCCGACGTTCAAGTGGCAGGCTTCGTGCCGATCCCCTTGTTGTCCCTCATCGCCTTCACAGGCATCCTGGCCCTGCTGTGGGCTGCACGACGAAAGGTGACCACGTGAACAAAAGATGGGTCGTCGGCGCCACGGCAACGGCCGTGGTCGTGGCTTTTGCAGGCGGGGCGCTGCTCTATCGCGACCGTTCCAAGCAGCAGGTCACGCAGGCAGCGCAGTCCAACAGCGACGCCTTGGTCCGTGCGCATTCGCCCGTCTACGGCAACCCTGATGCCAAGGTGAGCATCGTCGAATTCTTCGACCCGTCGTGCGAGACCTGCCGAGCCTTCTATCCGGTCGTCAAAGGCATCGTCAACGCGAGCTTCGGCCAGGTCAGGCTCGTGATCCGCTACGCGCCACTGCACAAAGGCTCGGACACGGCGGTGAAGATCCTCGAAGCCGCGCGGCAACAGGGCAAGTACTGGGAGGCAGTCGAGAAGGCGCTGGCCTTTCAGCCGCAGTGGGCCGCGCACCACGACCCGCAACCCGAACTGATCTGGGCCCTGATCGCGGACACCGGCGTGGACGTGGCAAAAGCCCGAGTGGACGCCACCAGCCCCGCGATCGAGCGCGCGATGCAGCAGGACATTGCCGACATGAAAGCCCTGAAGGTCGCCGCGACGCCGGGCTTCTTCGTCAACGGCACGCCGCTGCGCGACTTCGGCGCAGCGCAGCTGAAAGCGCTGGTCGATGACGAGCTGAAGAAGGTCAAGGCGCCCTGAATCGTCTCGAAGCCCGCGTCGGCGGCTTCTACTTGATCGTGAACCGGGCCGCGACCGCGGGCTTGCCGTTCAGCGACACCTCCACCAGCGCCTTGGCCCCGGCGCCGACCTTGAAGCTGCCCTTGGCTTCGAGCTTGCCGCCTACCAGCGCCAGGGGCGCTTCGGTCTTCTGGTTGCCGTTGAACACGGTGACCTTGCCGCTGCCGCTGGTCAGCTTCATCGGCTTGCCGTGGTCGCTCACGTGAAGAATGATCATATCGGCCTTCGCGACGAGTTCGAGGTCGCCGGCTTTGGTCTCCATCATCACGCCACCGTGCTTGGGCGCGTGATCGTCTGCTGCAAGCGCAGGCGGGGCCAGGGCGGATGCAGCGAGCAGCGGCAGCAAGGGGAGCAGGGATCTCTTCATGGCGTGGGTCCTTTCGGGGTTGGGAAGGCCGTGGGAAAGTCAGTGAATCGCGATGGCCTGCGCAACCTCGGCGACGGTGATCCAGCCGGCGACCGCCTGCCCGGTTCGCGCGGCGGCCTGGACGGCAGCGACGATCTCGTCGACTTCGCTGTCTTCGCAGATCAATTCGAGCTTGTATTCAGTCACCACCTCGTCGCCGAGGTCCATCGAATAGTGCTGCTCGCCGCTGTCCAGCGGCATGATCGAACCCTTGACGACATACACGGCCAGGTTGTGGCGCCGGCCGGCGCGCTGGCCACCCCAGCAAGGGCAGTCTTTGAGGGCCGCGATCACATCCGCGACGCGGCTGCTGTGCACGTAGGCTTTGACTTCCTTCATGGCGTCTCCTCGGTGGGTGTCTGAAGCACGGGCGCGTTGTCCCGGGCGTCTTCGGCGGCTTCACTCGCTTCACGCTGGCGCTGCCTGGCCTCGGCGCGCGATTCCGACCACTCGTAGATCAGCGGCAACAGCAGCAGCGTCAGCAGCGTGGACGTGATGAGCCCGCCGATGACCACCGTGGCCAGCGGGCGCTGCGTCTCGGCACCGACACCGGTGGCAATCAGCATCGGCACCAGGCCGAGGATCGCCACCGAGGCGGTCATCAGCACCGGCCGCAATCGCAATGCCGCGCCCTGGCGTACCGCATCGCGAATCGACAAGCCGTGCTTGCGCTGGTCGTTCAGGAACGTCACCAGCACGATGCCGTTGAGCATGGCCACCCCGAACACCGCGATGAAGCCGATCGCCGACGGCACCGACAGGTACTGCCCGCTGACGAACAGCCCGACGATGCCGCCGATGATCGCGAACGGCACGTTGGCGATGATCAAGGTGGCATGCCGCACCGAGTTGAACGCGGTGTAGAGCAGGATGAAGATGAGGCCGATGGTCAGCGGCACGATCAGCGCCAGCCGCGCCATCGCGCGCTGCTGGTTTTCGAACGCGCCGCCCCATTCCACCCAGTAACCGGTGGGCAGCTTCACGCTCGCCTTGATCGCTGCATCGGCGTCCTTGACGAAGCTATCGACGTCACGGCCCTGCACGTCCATCTGCAGCACGGCGTAGCGCTGCAACGCCTCGCGGCGCACGAAGGTGTAGCCCTCGGCAAGTTCGATCTTCGCCACCTGCGAGAAGGGCACCAGGGCGCCCTCCGGCGTGCGAATGGGGATCGACGCGATAGCCGCCGGGCTGCTGCGGAACTCCTCAGCCAACCGCACCGCGATGTCGAAGCGGCGCGTGCCCTCGATCAGCGTGGACACCGTCTCGCCGCCGATGCCGGCCTGCACCACCTCCAGGATGTCGTCGGCGTTCAGCCCGTAGCGCGCGGCGGCCTGGCGGTCGACCTTGATCACCATCTGCGGCTTGCCTTTGTTGGCCTCGGCGGAAAGATCGGCCACGCCGGGCACGGTGGCAATGACCTTCTTGATCTGCGCCGACAACTCCTCGAGCTTGTCGAGGTCTTCGCCGTAGACCTTCAGCGCCAGCGTCGCACGCACGCCGGAGATGAGCTCTTCCACGCGCATCTGGATCGGCTGCGTGGCGCCGAACACGGCGGTGGCCACTTCGCCCTCGAGGAACTCCTGCATCTCGCGGCCGAGCGCGGCATACGACTGCTTGACGGGCCATTCGTCCTTCGGCTTCAGGTCGAGCAGCACCTCCATGTAGTTGACGTCGGCCGTTTCGCCCTTTTCGGCGCGGCCGATGGTGGCCAGCACCGAGCGCACCTGCGGGTACTTCTTGCGCAGGCTGGCGTCCATCGCGTTGGCCACGCGGATCGATTCGTCCAGCGAGGTCGACGGGATGCCGACGACGCGGAACATGATCGCGTCTTCCTGCAGCGTGGGCATGAACTCCTTGCCCAGGAAGGGGAACAGCGCCAGCGAGCCGAGCAGCAGCAAGACCGCAGCGCCGATCACGATCTTCTTTCGGTCCAGCGCCCAATCCAGCAGCGGCAAGTACAGCTTTTTCGCGCCGCGCACGAGCCAGGTGTCCTTCTCTTCCTTGGGCTTCAGGATCAGCGCGGCCAGCACCGGCACCAGGGTCAGCGAGAGCAGCAGCGAGCCGGCCATCGCGAAGGTGATGGTCAGCGCCATCGGCTTGAAGAGCTTGCCTTCCAGGCCGGTGAGCGAGAACAGCGGCAGGAAGACGACGATGATGATCAGGATCGCGAAGGCAATCGGATTGGCCACCTCGCGCGCCGCTTCCAGAACGATGTGGGTGCGGTTGATCGGGCGGCCCGTCCCGCGCGCATGCGACAGCAGCCGGAAGGCGTTTTCGACCATCACCACCGCGCCGTCGACCATCATGCCGATGCCGATGGCCAGGCCCGCCAGCGACATCAGATTCGCCGACATGCCCACGCGCTGCATCAGGATGAAAGCGAACAACATCGCCAGCGGCAGCGTCACGATCACCACGATCGCCGAACGCAATTCGCCGAGAAACAGGAACAGGATCACCGCCACCAGAAGCGAGCCTTCGATCAAGGCACTGGTCGATGTCTTCAAGGCCTTGTCGACGATCTCGGTGCGGTCGTAGACGGCGTTCAGCGTGATGCCCTTGGGCAGTGCGGCCTGCGCGATGGCGAGTTTCTGCTTCACCGCACCCACCACATTGGCCGCGTTCTCGTTGATGCGCGCCAATGCGATGCCGAGCACCGTTTCCTGGCCGTTGCGCGTGACGGCGCCGAAGCGCACCGCCGGCGCCTCTCTCACGTCGGCCACGTCGCGGATGTAGACCGGCGCGCCGTTGCGCTCGGCGACCACGATGGTGGCGATGTCGGCGGCGTTGTTGACCAAGCCGAGGCCGCGCACGAGGTATTGCTCGGCGCCGATGTTCAGGTACTGGCCGCCGACCTGTTTGTTGTTGGCCGCCAGCCGCTGCATCACGTCCTTGAACGACAGGCTGTACTTCACGAGTCGCCGCGGGTCGATCTGCACCTGGAACTGCTTTTCGTGGCCGCCCCAGGTGGTCACGTCATCGACGCCCGCCGCAGTGCGCAGGATCAGCCGCACCGTCCAGTCGTGCAGCGTGCGCAGGTCCATCGCGCTGAGCTTGTTGTCGGCGTCCTCAATCGTGTACCAGAACACCTGGCCCAGGCCCGAGCTGTTGGGCCCGAGTTCGGGCTCGCCGTAGCCTGCGGGCAGGCGGCCTTTCACCTCCTGCAGCTTTTCGCCCACCAGCCGGCGCGCAAAGTAGATGTCCACGTCGTCGGAGAAATACACACCGACGTAGGACAGGCCGAACAGCGAGACCGAGCGAACGACCTCCACATTGGCCAGGCCTGCCATGGCTGCCTCGATCGGCACCGTCAGCAAGCGCTCGATGTCTTCGGCGGCCACGCCGGGCGACTCGGTGTAGATATTCACCTGCGCGGGGGTGACATCGGGGAAGGCATCCACCGGCACCTGCCGGTAGGCCATCACGCCCAGGCCGACGAGGACGGCGAAGGCCACCAGCACCAGCACCTTCCAGCGCAGGCTGGCATCAACGATTGCATTGAGCATGGTCTGTGGTCTCGCTCAATGCCCGTGGCCGAGCTGAGACTTCAGCTTGCGTGCCTTGAGGGCATAGGTTCCCTCGGTGACGACCTGGTCACCGGCCTTGACGCCCGACTTCAGCAGCGTGCGGCCGGCAATGCGCTCCCCGGTCTCGACTTCGCGCGCCTCATAGGCGCCTTGCTCCAGCACAAATACCGTGGGCTTGCCTTCCAGCAGGACGATGGCGGCGTCAGGCAGTGCCATCACTTCGCGCTTGTCACCGGCCACCTCGATGGTCGCGGTGGCGAACATCTCGGGCTTCAGCCGGCCATCGGCATTGGCCACCTCGATG
>JANNQO010000119.1:0-27999 GCA_031400795.1 Rubrivivax sp.
GTTCGAGAAGAAGCTGTGGAGCGAGCTCGGCGATGGCGAGCCGGTGAAAGTCATCGAATGCGACGGCGAAGAGCACGAGGCCGAGCGCGCCGTGGCGCGCATCCAGTCACTTCGAACGTTGGGCGCAACGAAGCTCGCCGAATTCGCCGTGCTCTACCGCGCCAACCACCAGAGCAAAGCCTTCGAGCAGAAGCTGCGCGCTGCGCAGATCCCGTACAAGGTGTCGGGCGGGCAGAGCTTCTTCGACCGTGCCGAGATCAGGGACCTGTGCGCCTGGCTGCGCCTGCTGGTGAACCAGGACGACGACCCCGCGTTCCTGCGCGCGGTGACGACGCCCAAGCGCGGCATCGGCCACCAGACGCTGGCCACACTCGGCGAATTCGCATCGACGTGGCGGACGAGCCTGTTCGAGGCGCTGTTCTCGCCCACGCTGGCCACGGTGCTGAAAGGCAAGGCGGTCGAAGCGCTGCACCAGTTCGGCCGCGAGATCAACGATCTCGAGCAGCGTGCCCGCCACGCGCAAGGCGGCGAAGACGCGAAGACGCTGCTGCTGGCCTGGCTGAAGGACATCGACTACGAGCAGCACCTTTTCGATGGCGAAGACAGCGAAAGGCTCGCGCAGGCACGCTGGAGCAACGTGCTCGAGTTCGTCGACTGGATCGCGCGCCGCTGCGAGTCGGAGCAGCAGTCGGTGCTCGACGTGGCGCAGACCATCACCCTCATCATCAGCCTGGCCGAGCGCGGCGACGAGCAGGACGTGGTGACCCTCTCGACACTGCACGCCGCGAAAGGCCTGGAATGGCAGCATGTGATCCTCGCCGGTATCAACGAAGGGCTGCTGCCGTTCAGATCGGGCGACGAAGAGATGACCGCCGAGCGGCTGGAAGAAGAGCGCCGCCTGATGTACGTGGGCATCACGCGTGCGCGCCAGACCTTGGCGGTGAGCACGCTGCGCCGGCGCAAGCGCGGCCGCGAGACGGTGGCCGGCGCGCCGAGCCGCTTCATCGCCGAGATGAAGCTCGACGAAGGCGTGGTCAAGGAAGATCCGCGCGAAAAGCTGAAGCGGCTGCGCGACGAGATGGCCGCGCGCAGCGCAGTTCCTATGCGTGAATGAAGAAGCCTCGGTCGCGGAACTCGCTGCCCATCCACCAGTTCGGCCCGGCGCTGCCGAAGCGCCTGTTCAGCGCGCCGGCCTGGCTCTGCAGCGGCTGCGTGACGTGGCCGTCGGCGTCGCGTTGGGCGCGGTGCACTGAATCTTCCGGCACCACCAGCGTGATGTGGCCGGGCCGGCCTTCGGTGGCGCGGTCGGCGCAGATGACGCCCACGCCACCGCTGTTGGCCGCAGCTTGCAACGCGCTGGCGTCGAAGACACGCTGCCAGCCGAAGCGCGGGCCGATGTCGACGAGCCAGGCGAACAGGTCGTCAGCGCGCATCTCGCGTACGGTCTCGGCGTAGATCGCGCTCAGGGTCTCACCCTGGCCGATGCGCAGCAGCGCCGGGCCGGTCCACCACACGCGCGGCAGGTAGGCGCCGGCGAGGTAGCCGTGATCGTGCGCGTAGACGTTGCAGAACGTGGCGCTGGGCGTGCGCGCGTAGCGTGGACTGGATTCGACGGCGAGGTAGTCGCCGATGGCGCGCAGCTGAGCGATTCGCTGGTCGGGTGGCGACAGCGTTTCGCGGGCGGGTCGTGACGCCTCGCCGATCGGGTAGGCGCGGTGGTTCACCGATTGCCGCGTCGCGCTCGGGTTGTTCTCGCGCAGATGCGCCACGGGCAGCGGCAGCAGCGCCGGCGCGGGTGCCGGTGCAGGTACATCGACCACCGCCTCCAGCCGCGACAGCGCAACATGCCCGATCACTCCGCCGCCACCGAAGTTCGTTCGCACGCGCAGCCAGCCCGGCGCCGAGACGCCGAGCACGCGCAACCCGTGCCCTTGCGGCAGCAGCGTGATCGGCTCGTTGAAGCGGATGCTCGGCAGATGCCGCAGGTTGCCGCCTTCGGCCTTGATGCGGCGGCGCTCGCCTTCGCCGCTGTGCACCTCGAAGCCGACCGGCTGGAACTGCCCGAACGCATCGTGCGCCTCGCAGCGCTGGAACAGGTTGTCCAAAGCGCACAGCGTCTGCCCGGTGTTGCGGTGCTGCTTCACATGCCAGGCGGTGTAGAGGTTCGACTCGCGCCAGCCGGTGGCTTCGGCCAGCCAGGCGAAATCGACGAAGCCCAGGGCACGTACGAGGCGGCAGGTCAACCCCGATCCGTAGACGCCGATCTTCAGGTACGGCGTGCCGCCGCCGGCGACCCTGAACGTGCGCTCGACGCTGCGGAAGTAGGGCAGCACGGCGGATCGAATCTCTGCCGAACTCAGGTCTTCGTCGACCGCGAAATACACCGCGCTGCCCGCCGGCTGGCCCACTTGGCCGGCGAACGTCAGCGCCGAGATGGCGTCTTCTTCGCCACGCGCGCTGCCGAAGTCTTCGACCTGGCGGCCGCGGTCCTGGTACACACACGCGATGAACAGGCCAGCCCTGGCCAGTTCCGCCGCTTCGCGCGGGCTCAGCCTCTTCTGCGGCTGCTGCGTGGTGCGCGAGTGGTAGCGGATGACAAAGGCCTGGCCTGAGGACACCAGGCAGGCGGCGCTTGCATCGCAGTGGCGGTTGGTGGACAGGCCTTCGAGCATGGCTTGCTCCCGGTTGCAAAAAGTCACCGATCGGCCGCCGATTGTGGGCAACCACCCCCGTGAACGAACCCCCTACTTTGACGACAACGCCGCCCTGACTCGATTACCCTGTCGTGCAGTGATCGATAAGGGAATGCCATGCGTGCGATGAAGCGATATCTGTCGGTGCTGCTGCTGGCCGGGGCAGCGCTGGCCCAGGCCCAACCCCAGTTCGGCCCCACCGACCCCGATTTCGCGCCGGTCGACGCAGCCGCGCGCGACTACCTCAACCGCTACGGCCAGCCCGGCGTGAGCGTGGTGGTGGCCTACGGCGACCGCATCATCTACGCGCAGGGCTACGGCCACGCCGACCGCGAGCGCACGCTGTCCACCTCGCCCTGGCTCGAGTACCGTCTGGCCGGCCTGAGCCAGACCTTCAGCGCAGCGGCGGTGATGCGCTTGGTGGAAAGCGGCAAGCTGTCGCTGGAAGCCTCGGCCTGGGACCTGGTGCGCAACACGCTCGGCTTCCTGCCCAACGACGAGCGCTTCCGCACGATTACCGTGCGCCAGTTGCTCACGCACAGCTGGGGGCTGGATCGCTCGATCACCGCCGACACCGCGGGCAGTTACTTCATCGATGCCGGCGGGTTCACGCAAAGCGCGAGCAGCCAGCTGCTCGCGCGCTGGCTGTTCGTGAGCCGGCTGAATTTCGACCCCGGTGCGCGCTACGCATACAACTACACTGGTTACAACTGGCTGCAGCGCATCGCCGAGTTGATCGATGGCCGGCCGCTGGATCAGCAGATCAGCGAGCTGTTGGGCGCCGAGAAGCTCTCCAGCGGGCGTGTGCGTTTCGGCAAGGTGCTGCCGAGTCAGATCACCGAGACCGAGCCGGATTACTACGACGTGTCCGGCGCGGCGCGCGTGGCGCCCATTCCCAAGCTCTACCCGGCGCCGGAGCCGGCCACCGTGCCGCGGCCCTATGGCGCCTACACGCTCGAAGGCTACGGTGGTTCGGGCGGATTGGTGGCGTCGGCGTTCACCGTCACGCGCTTCGTGCAGCGGCTGCAAGGCATCCGCGCGCCGGCGTTGCTCAAGCCCGAAACCTGGGCGCAGATGCAGACCGAGCAACTGCTGGCCGACGGCACGCGCAACGTCGGCCTGGGCTTGCAGACCTTCTTGCAGTGGCCGGACACCACCGACCGCTTGACACGCCAGGACGGCACGCTCCAAGGCGCGCGCACCGGCTGGGTCAGTGCCGCACGGGTGCGCGGCGGGCCCAAGGTGACGGTGGTGACGCTGGTCAACGGCAGCCGCACCTGGGCGACCGATCCCGGCGGCAGCACCGACGACATCCACACCGAGCTGGTGAACCCGCTGCTCGCCGCGGTCGATGCGATCGGCGCTGCGGTGTACTCCAGCAAGCCCGAGATCGGCGGCGACCGCTTGATCGCCTGGGACACCCCCACCGAGACCTACTACATCGACCTGCTGCTCGACTGGGGCCAACTGAAGTACCCCGAGATCCTCAAGGGCACGCCGGTGGCCGGCACCTACGACGGCTACCGCTACCGCTACTACGCAGCCACCAAGACCTACGTCGGCATGAAACAGGGGCGCATCTACCTGTACCAGCCCGACGTGTGGCCGGACATCCAGTTCCTGGCCACGATGGGCGAGTACTTGCCGCAGGCGATGCGCGAGGTGGCCGCGGTGCGGCCGGTGGCGGCGGCGCGCCGCGAGGCGCGCTGATCTGGTGCGCCTGGCCCGCGCGCGCAGAGCAAGGCGCGAGTTCCAGTCCGCGCCATCCACATCCCGCTTTCCGGTGCCGTCTGGTGCTCTTGGCGTGGCGCTTCGAACGGCGGCGGCGCACGAGAACGATCACGCCGCCGCAGCCGCCCAGCTCGTAACCACCAACCCCGGCACCCGCTCGAATTCGCGCCGGTTGTCGGTGACGAGCGTCAGGCCCAACGCCTTTGCGTGGGCCGCAATCAGCAGATCGTTGGCGCCGATCGGCTTGCCCGCGCGCTCGAGCAGCGTTCGAATCTCGCCGTAGACCCGATCGACGCCCGGCTCCAGCGCGAGCACCGGCAACAACGAGAGCACGGCTTCCAATTGCGCGGTGAGCCTGGCCGAGGCTTTCTTGGCCGCCCCGTAGCGAAGCTCACAAGCCACCACGATACTGGTGCAGACAGTGTGCTCGCCGACACGCGCGATGCGCTTGGCGACAGCACCTTGCGGATGGCGCACCAGGTCGGACACCGCGTTGGTGTCGAACAGGAAGCGATAGTCCGCGACACCAGCCATGCGTCGACTCAAAGTCGTGCGGGTTCGGGCCGGGGATCGGCGATCTCGGGAAAGGCCTCGGCCAGCGGTTCGAGCGTTTTCAGCAGGTCCAGCAACGAGCGCCGCGCGGCGGGCCGGATGATGATCGTGTCGCCGTCCTTGCTCATCACCGCGTCCTGACCCGGCAGTTCGAACTCGCGCGGGATTCGCACCGCCTGGTTGCGGCCGTTGCGAAAGAGGCGAACGTTGCGTGCGCTTTCCATGCAGGTCTCCCTTGGCATCTGCCTTGGCATAGGCTACGGGTGGGGTCTGGACCTGTCAAGCCGCGGACGATGATCCACACAGGTGGCGGCGTGAGCCTCACATCCCCTTGAACAACCCCGCGTAGCTGCGGCTGACTTCCAGCTTCTGCCCGTGGCCCTTCACGGCGACGATCTGGCGCCCACGGAAGTCGCGCGTCACGCCGGCGATGGATTTCACGTTCACCAGCGTGCTGCGATGGATCTGCCAGAACTGCTGCGGGTTAAGTTCGTCGACCAGTTCTTTGATCGGCTTTCGGATCAGCGCTTCGACCTGCGCCGTCTGCACGCGCGTGTACTTCTCGTCGCTGATGAAGAACAGCACCTCGTCGACCGGGATCATCTGGATCGCCGCGCCCACGCTGGCCTGGATCCACTCCAGGTAGGCCGGCGCGCCTTGCGGGTTCATGCGTGCGGCGAGCTGGTGCAGCAGTTGTTGCATCGGCACCGCGGGGCGCGCATCGGCGCTGGCCGGCGCGGCGCCGTCGCCTGAGCGCTGCGCCAGCTTGGCTTTCAGCCGCTGCACCGTGATCGCCAGCCGCTCGCGCTCGGCGGGCTTGAGGACGTAGTCGACCACACCTTGTTCGAAAGCCTCCACCGCGTACTGGTCGTAGGCGGTGATGAAGACGATCTCGGGCAGCAGCACGTCGTCGTCGCCTTCGGCGGGGGGCAGCTGTGCGATCTGGCGCGCGGCGTCGACGCCGGTGAGGCCGGGCATACGGATATCGAGGAAGACGATGTCGGGCCGGTGCTGGTCGACCAGCGCCACGGCTTCCACGCCATTCTTCGCTTCGGCCACGATCTGGAGTTCGGGCCAGGCCTCGCCGAGCCGCGCACGCAGCTGCTCGCGCATCAGCCGTTCGTCGTCGGCGAGGACGGCGCGCGGTGCGGTGTCGTCGTTCATGCCGTGATTGTCGTGCGCCGCGCGCGCCGGATGATCCACCAGATCACGAGACCGATAAAGATCAGCGGCGAGAACAGCACCAGCGCCACCCCGCCCACCGCGAGTGCCGCCACCGACAGCACGCACACCACCACGCCGATCACGCCCAACAGCGCCAGCGGCACGACGGTGAAGACGATCAGCAGCGCCAGCACGATGGCCAGCGCGGCGATCAGCAGGTGCCCGATGCCGGCACCGGCGATATCGAGATCCTCGCCGTCGATGTTGATCGTCGCGGCCGGGTCGAAATGCAGCGCCCCGGCGTACAGCGAAGCGCCCACCGCCACCGTCACCAACACCAGCGCCAGCATCAGCAGGCCCAGCAGCTTCGCGAACGTCTTCATGTGGAAGCTCCTTCGATCGACTTGTACGGCACCGTGACGGTGACCAGCGTGCCGCCGCCCGGGTTCTCGGCCACCGTCAGCGAAGCCCGGCTGCCGTACAGCAGCTGCAGCCGCTGGCGGATGTTGGCCAGCCCCACGCCGGTGCCGGCGGTGGCGGCCTTGCCGAAGCCCAGGCCCGTGTCGGCCACGCTCACTGCCAGCTTGCCGTGCACGATCTCGGCGCGCACGCTGAGCGAGCCGCCTTCGGCCTTGGGCTCCAGGCCGTGTTTGATGGCGTTTTCCACCAGCGTCTGAATCATCATCGGCGGGAACTCGGCCGAGAGCAGCCCGTCGGGCACGTCGATCCGGGTCGCCAGCCGCTCCTCCATGCGCACCTTCAGGATCTCCAGGTACGGGCGGATCATCGACAGCTCGCGGCCGAGGTCACGCGACGCGCCGTCGCCGGCCTCGCGCATCGTCGGCATGCTCGCTCGCAGCAGCGCGATGAGGTTCTTCTGCATCTGGCTCGCGCGCGGCGGGTCGGTCTCGATCAGGTGGTCGATCGAGGCCAGCGTGTTGAACAGGAAGTGCGGTTCCACCTGCGCCTGCATCGCCGCCATGCGCGCTTCCACCACCTGGCGCTTCAGCGATTCGGCCTCGGCCGTCTCGGTGGCCTGCGCGGCCTTCACTTCGGCCTGCATGCGGCCCTTGTAGGTGATCTTGATGATCGCCGAGCCGAGCACCCAGATCACCGCCAGCTCGTTCAGGAAGTCGCCGAACTGGATGCGCCGCGTGCGCTGCACGGTGCCGCCGTGCAGGCCCACCGCTTCCTGCGCGTCGCGCGCCGCGTCGCGGGCGGCTTCTTCGGCATCGGCGCGCGCTGCTTTGGCGTCGGCGATGGCTTCGCGTTGCGCGCGCACGGCGTCGTTGATGGCGTCGCGCGCTTCTTCCACCGCCTCGCGGATGGCGTCGCGGATCTCCTGCTTGTCGACACCTTCGGGCAGGTTGATGTTGATCTTGGGGATGCTGGGTTTGATCGCCACGCCGGCCACTGCCGAGGCCGCGGCCGAAGCGGCGGATGCCGGCGCAGCCACTTTGGGCGTGATGCGGATGCCGCGTTCGTCGATGGTGATGTCCACGCCGGTCGGGCTGCTCGCGCCGGGCGCGCTCTTCTCGATGCGGATGACGGGTTCTTTGGCGGTGGCGGGTGCTTCCGCCGCCTTGGGCGGCTTGGGCGGCTTCGGGGGCTTCGGCGCCTCGGGCTCGCGGATGCCTTCGATGGTTTCGGTGATGCGCCAGCTGAAGGGCGGTATCTGCTGCAGCAGGTTGGCCAGGATGATCAAGAGCAGCGACAGCACCACGAACTTGCGCCAGCTGATGCTCACGAGCCAATTCGCGTAGCGGTGGAAGGCGCTGACCACACCTGAAGAAAACGCCTGCCAGCGCGCCACCCAGGGGTTGGTTTTGGAGATCGCGGCGTTCATGACGGGTGGCAGGGCAGGGCGTTTATCGGATGCCGGCACTGTAAGCAGCCGCGCGCGGCGCAACCAGCGGCACTCGATGCAGCGCCGCGGTGAGCCGACAGGCTGCACCGATCGGTGACGAAGCGGTTGCGATGGCGGGAACTTTTTCCCTTCCTGAAGCCCATCCGCAGGATGCCGCGCCCGATCCATCTCCGCCGATGATGAGCTTCGCCCCCTGGCACCCCCCAGCCGACGAAGGCGACACGGCCAGCCTGCTGGCCCGGCTGGCGCGCGGCGACCGCGCCGCGCTGGCACCGCTGTACCGCCGCGAGTCCGGTCCCGTCTACCGCTACGCGCTGGCGCTGTGCGGCAACACGGCTTGGGCGGCCGACGCCACGCAGGATGCCTTCATGGCCCTGGCCGACAAGCCGCAAGGCTTCGATGCGCGCCGTGGCAGCCTCGGTGCCTACCTGGCCGGGGCCGCGCGCCACGCGCTGCTGGCGCAATGGCGTCAGGCGCGGCAGACGCTGCCCCTGCACGACGGTTGGGACGACGACGACGGCCTGCACGGCGCTGCCGTGGAGCCCGTTTCACCCGAGTCGCTGCTGGTGCGCCAGCAGGACACCCAGGCGCTGTGGAGCGCGCTGCGCCGGCTGCCTTTCGGTTTTCGCGAAGCCGTGGTGCTGGTGGACTTGCAGGAGCGCCCCTATGCCGACGCCGCGCACATCGCCGGCATCGAACTCAACACCCTGCGCACGCGATTGCACCGTGCGCGCTTGCGCCTGGCCGAGATGCTCGGTGCCGTGGGAGTCACCGCATGAACACCCCCGAACCCGGCGCACCGCTGGCGCGACTGCTGCGCCGGGCCGCTGCCGAACTCGACGCCCAGCCGGCCCCGCCGCTGCCCGCGGCGCTGCTGCAACGCAAGTTGTCGCCGCAAGCCCTCGCCCCGGTGTCCGGCCGGGGCTGGCGCGGTTGGGCGCTGCCGGCCGGGGCCGCGGCGTTCGCCCTGCTGGCCGGGGCCACCTGGCTGCTGCTCGGCCCGGCCTTGCCGCCACCGGCGCAGGCGCCACGCCAGCTGGCCGGCGCGGAAGGCAAGTTCCTGCCCGTGGTCTCCACAGAGCGCTGGTTGCGCCTGGCCGGCGAAGGTGCCAGCCCGGCCTGGCTGATGACCGCTGAACTGCCCGCCGAACGGCTGGCCGCCTACGGCCTGCCCTACGACCCCGGCCACGCCGGCGAACCGGTGCCCGCCGAACTGCTGCTCAACCCCGCCGGCGAGGTGCTGGCACTGCGTGTCGTGAACCGATCTTCTTCCCCGCAAAGGCACTGACCATGAAGCTCCATCCGCTGATCCCTCTGCTGATCGGCTGCGGCGCCGCAGCCGCGCAAACCTCAGCTGCCGAAACAAGCCCCGCCCGTTCGCTCAAGGGTATCGATGTGCAGCAGATGACCCAGGAGATCGCCGGCAACGCGCTGCACCACGCATCGCTGCAAGTCGGCGGCGAACGGATCGTGAAAGGCGCGCCGTATTGCGCCGAGGCGGTTCACGAGCAGGTGCAGTGGCTGGCCGATCCGAATGGCGGCGCGCCGAACCGCGTCTCGAACAAGCAGACCACCCGGCTGTGCCGCGACGGCGAAGGCCGCACGCACCAGGAAGTCGAGCGCGGCGGCCGCAAGCTGGTTCACCTGCGCGACCCGTTGGCGCGAGAGAACTGGACGCTCGACCCCGAGCGCAAGACGGCGCGTGCCAGCGGCCTGGCATCGTGGCCGGACGACAGCGCGATGCGCGAGTACGCCGAGCGCATGCGCGAGTGGGCGCGCGGCGTGGCCGAACGCGTGCGCGCGGGCAGCGGCGCGACGCCGGCCCTGCCCGCAGCGCCGGCGACACCGCCGACGCCACCGTCACCGCCCTCTCCGGCCGTGATCACCTTCGGCCCCGGCGGTGAGCGTGAGTTCGACGTGCGCGTGATGCGCTTCGATGGCGGCATGGCAGACCTGCCACCGCCGCCGATGAACTGGTCGCTGCGCAGCCTGCAGCCACGCGGCCCGGGCGTGACGACGCCGCTGCCGGCCAAGGAGATCGAAGGCCTGCGCGTCAACGGCGAACGCACCAGCTGGACCATCGAGGCCGGCAAGGTCGGCAACGACAAGCCGATCCAGATCTTCCGCGAGGTCTGGACCTCGCCAGAGTTGATGCTGACGGTGATGTCGCGCGATTTCGACCCGCGCAGCGCCGAGGTGGTCTACCGGCTGCAGAACCTCAAGCGCGGCGAACCCGACGCGGCGCTGATGCGCGTGCCGCCGGACTACAGCACGCCGCGCCGCGCCGAGCGGGGCGAGCGCAAGTAGTCCCCGTTCAGTTCTCAAATCTGCAAGCTGCCCGCCACCGCCAGCAGCAAGGTGGCGGTGGCCGCGCACAGCACCAGGCGCATCAAGGCCCAGTCGGCGCGGTCGGCTTGTGCCATCGCTTCGATCGGATCGGTGCCGGCCGCGCTGCCGACCAGCGACATCGGCTCGGCGGAGGATTGCAGGCGGGGCCAGTCAAGGCCGCCATCGAGGGTCAGTTTCATCAGATTTCTCCCTGTGCGCAGCGCAGTGTGCGCACAGCGGCGTTACGCAGGCGTTACGCGGGGGTCATTCGTGCGCCTGGGGCGTGAGCAGCGCCGCGTTCACCGGATTGCGGCGCAGAAAACCGTCGCGCAGCGCAGCGGCCACGTCCTGCTGCGTGCGCTCCATCACCCAGCGGCGCCCTTGTTCGCGCACCTGGGCCGCCTCGGCCGCCGCACCGGCAGCGGCCAGCGTGCGGCTGGCGTGCCACCACAGTTCGCCGCGGTAGGCCAGCGCGGGCGCGTAACGCTCGCCCAGCCCGAGCATGCGGCGCGCGGCAGTCAGCGCGCCGGCGCCGGCTGCTTCGCGGTGCAGCCAGGCCTCGAGTTCGGCGCCGTGCAGCCCTTGCGCACGCGCGCTGGCCTCGAGGTCGGCCAGGCGCTGCTGATCCTGCGCTGCCGCCGCGGTCTCGATCTGCACCAGCAGCGCCACCTCCGGCCAGCCTTGTGACGGCGCCACGCGCTGCGCCGCAGCGAGGTGCGCCGCCGGGTCTTGCGCAAGCAGCCGCGCCACCCGGGCCAGCAGCAGCTGCCGGCGTGCCTCGAAGTGCACCGGCAGCGTCTCGCCGCAGGCTTGCAGCGCCTGGCGCGCACGAGCCGGCTGGCCCAGGTCGATCCAGCAATGGCCTTCGTGCAGCGCCACCACCGGCAGCCGCGTCGGGTTGCTGGCTTGCAGCTCGTGGCGCGCCTCGTCGGCGGCGGCAAACGCTTCGTCGTAGTGGCCCGCCGCGCGGGCGATCTGCTGGCGCAGCACGGCCACGAAGCCGACCGTGCTGCCTTGCAGGTCATAGGCCGCGATCAGGCGTCGCGCCTGCTGCACGGCCTCGCCGGCGTCGCCCAGGTCACCGACGCGCAGGCGGCTCACCGCGTGGTTCGCCCACAGCGAGACCTGGTGCGCGTGGTCGCCGAGTTCGCGCGCCGCGGCGATGGCCCGCTCGCGGTGCAGCGCCGCTTCGTCCAGGCGGCCCAGGTTGTCCAGCAGCACGCCCATGTTGCCGTGGAACTCGCCACGCTCGTCGGCGCGCGGGCTGCTGGCGAGCTGCGGCAGCACCGCTTGCATGTGCACCAGCGCTTCGGCGAGCCTGCCGCTGGCCCCCAGTGCCGCCGCGAGGCGCTGGCGGATCATCGCGGCCAGGCCCTTTTCTTCGAGGGTCAGCGCCAAAGCAGGCGCACGCTCTCCAAAAGCGATGGCGGTGTCGTGGTCGGCCAGCTGAGTGCTGAACCAGGCGCGGCTTCCCCAGGCCAGCGCGCGCTGGGCCGGGCTTCGGGCCAGGCTTTCGAGGCGGTCCAGCAAGGGGTAGCCGCTGGCCTGGCGAATGGTGTTCATGTGCGAATCGACGGCGCCGGCCACGCAATCGAATGCGGCGTCGAGCTGGCCAGCGCCCTCGGCGATGTCAGCCGCGCGCAACAGGAACTGAATGTGCTCGCCTTCGCGCAGCGCGGCGTGGGCGCGCTCGGCCGCGGCACGCAGCCCGGGCAGCGCGCGCTCGCGCTCGCCCGCCGCCTCCCAATGGGCGGCGACGCGGGCCGGCTCGCCGCCGCCGGCCTCGAGCCGCGCGGCCACCTGGGCGTGCAGGTGGCGCGCCACGATCGCCGGCACGCCGGCGATCACCGCTTCGAAGATCAGGTCGTGCGCGAATTCCGTTCCGACCAGCACTCGCTGCACTTCGAGTTCGTGCCAGGGGTCGGCCAGCGCCAGCGCACTCTGGCCCAGCACCTGCTCGGCCAGCGGCAGCGAAAAATCGGCGCCGGCGATGGCCGCCAGCCGCGCCAGCATCAGCGCCGGCGCTGACAGGCGCGCCAGCTGTTGGCTGATCAGCTGGGTCAACGATTGCGGCGTGGGCAGCGCGGCCAGCGTCGAAGCCGCCGGATCAGCGCTCAGGCCGCCCTGGCCCCAGGCCAGCTTGAGCGATTCCAGCGCGAACAGCGGGTTGCCGCCGCTCCTCTGGCACAGCAGCGGCGCCACGCGCTCGCCGCTCACGCCGCGCAGGTGCAGCGAATCCACCAACTCGGCCATTGCCGCCACCGACAAGGGTTGCAGGTGCACGGTGGTGCACGGGGCGGCAACGGTCAGCGCCACCAGCAGCCGCTGCTGCGCCGATTGCGGCTCGGCCGGGCGCAGGCCCAGGCACCAGGGCGGGCCGTTCCAGGCGACCGCGTCGCGCTTGGTCGGCCGCGGTGCGGCGAGCAGTGCCTGCAGCAGCTCGACGGTGGCGGTGTCTGCGAAGTGCAAATCGTCCAACACCAGGCCATCGAGTTCACCGGCCAGGCGCTGCAGCAGCCGCGACATTGGGGCGTCCAGCGCGGCGCGCCCGGCGGTGCCCGAAGCCTCCGGCGCCAGCGCGGGCAGCACCGGTGCCAGCCGCCGGCGCAGCGGCATATCCAGCACCGCCGGCCAGCGCCGCTGCAGCTCGGCCAGCAGCCGCGCCAGCGTGGCATAGGGCACCAGCGCGTCGCCCGGACGCGCCGCGACGACGAGGCTGCGCGCCGATGCCAGCGCTTGCAGCAGCCGCGACTTGCCCATGCCGGCGTCGCCGATCAACAGCGCCACACCGCCGGCGGCACGCGCCTGGCGCAAGGTGGTGAGTTCGGCGTCGCGGCCGATCAACCGCGGCGGGCGCAGCAGCGCCACCGGCAGCTGCGCGGAACGGCCGGCCGGCGCCGTGGCCGCCGGGTCGCCGGAGGCCTCGATCACCTCCAGCAGCGCCAGCGTCTGCGCCCCGGGCTTGGCGCCGACCTCGTGCTTGAGCATCGACTCGCAGCGGTCGAAAGCGAGCAGCGCGGCAGCGCGGTCGCCGCGCAGGTAGTGCAGCCGCATCACGCGGCGGTGCGCGTCTTCGCTGTGTGGCTCGGTCTGCAGCAGCGATTGCGCCAGCGGCAGCGCCGCGGCGATGTCGCTGTCGCTTTCCAGCTCGTCGATGCGCGATTCGAGCTGCTGGCGCGCCTGGCCCTGCAACTGGCTGCGCCGGCGTTCGAGCCAGGCCTCGAGTTCGCCCAGCTCGGGCAGGCGCAGGCCAGCGAGCAGCGTGTGGGCATCGTCCAGGTCGTGCTCGATCGCGCCAGCCAGCGCGAGCTGCACGCTGCCCGTCACCAGGTCCCGCCCAGCCAGCTTGCGCAGCCTGAACAGGCGCTGGCGCAGTGCGTTGCGCGCCGCTTCGGCGGTGGAGTCGGGCCACAACAACGCGGCCAGCTGCTCGCGCGCGGTGGCGCCTTCCAGCGCCAGCCAGGCCAGCAGCACCGCGTCCAGCGCCGGCAGCGGCAGCGGCGGACGCCCCGGGAGGCTCAGCTGCGGCGCCGCGGCCAGCCGCAGCAGCACGGGCGCGGTGCCGGTCATCCCTGAAACAACTCGCCGCGCGCAGCGGCTGTGATCGCCACCACGCATGGGTGGGTAATGCGCCGCTCCAACGAGATGGCGAAGAACTCCTCCACCAGCTCGTCACTCGTGCCGAGCAGTTGCACGCCGTACTGCGCGCCGATGTCGGCCTGCAGGGCGCTGGGCGCCATGAAGATGCCGCGGCCCTCGCGGCCGAAGGCTTTCATCAGCGCGCCGTCGTCGAATTCGGCCAACACCAGCGGCTGCAACTGCTGGCGCGTCAACCAGGCGTCGAATTGCACACGCAACGACGACCCGGCGCCGGGCGCCAGCATCGGCGCCCCCTCCAGGCAGCGCGGGAACGGGCCGCGCAGGCTGCGCGCCAGCGCCGGCGTGGCGAAGAAGCTGACCCTGGAAGTGCCCAGCGCATGGTTGAAAGCCTTCACGCTGACGCGCGCGGGTAGCGGCGCATCGGCGATGACGAGGTCGAAGCGGTGCAGCGCCAGCCGCCCGAGCAGGTCTTCGAACTTGCCTTCGCTGCACATCAGGTGCACCGGTTCGTCGATCTGCAAAGCCGGCTCAAGCAGGCGATAAGCCATCGTCTTGGCCACTGAATCGGCCACGCCGACGCGAAATTCGAGCGCGCGGCGGCCGGCACGCTGCGCGCGCATTGCGCTTTCCAGCTCCTGGCCCAGGCCGAAGATCTGGTCGGCGTAGCCGAGCGCGACGCGGCCGTCTTCGGTCAGCTCGACCCCGCGCCCGCTCTTCTTGAACAGCTTGCGGCCCAGCCGCTCTTCGAGCAGCTTGATCTGGCTGGACAGCGTCTGCGGCGTGGTGTGCAGCTGTTCACCCGCGCGCAGCACCCCGCCAGCGCGCGCGGCGACCCAGAAGTAGTGCAAGTGCTTGAAGTTCACGACCCAGTCTGGAAAGTGAATTGATCAGTTTTTTTCGAATGAATAAACCAGAAATATCGCATTTACTCGCCTGACCAGTAACCCTACATTCTGTGCTGTTCTTCCCCTGGGAGCCACCGTATGCGTATGAGTACCAAAGGCCGTTTTGCGGTCAACGCGATGATTGACCTGGCGCTGCGCGAGCACGACGGTCCGGTGGCGCTGGCGGCCGTCGCCGCGCGCCAGCAGGTCTCGCTGTCCTATCTGGAGCAGCTCTTCAGCCGGCTGCGCAAGAACGGCCTGGTGCACAGCACGCGCGGCCCCGGCGGCGGCTACTCGCTGGGCCGCGACGCCACGCAGATCAGCGTGGCCGACGTGGTGCTGAGCGTGGAAGAGGGCGAAAGCGACGAGCACGACGTGCGCAGCGCGCAGCTCGCCGGCGCGTTGTGGGCCAACGTGCAGGAGGTGATGCTGCGCCACCTGGCCACCATCAGCCTGCGCTCGCTGGCCGAAAAGCAGCGGGCCGGCGGCTACGTGGCCGAGACCAAGGTGGCGCGACGCGCAATCTCCGCCGCGACGACCACGCCCGCGCTGCGCACACTGCGCAGCAGCGCGCCGAACTCGGTGTTCGCGTTCGGCCAATCGTTCATTCGATGAGCGCACCAGCGTCCGGCGGACTGCTGATTCACCGCTGAGCACCCCAAGCCAGGGGGCGAGTCGGCGCGCGAGACGCTGTGACCCGACAGCCGAGCGCACTCCGTCACGCGACATGCTCGTGATTCAATCGAGCAGCAGGTCGAAGCTCACTTCGGTCAGCCGTTGGCCGTTGACGAGCAGTTCGACGCGGTGTCGCCCCGGGTGGTAGCGGCGTGTCGTGACCTCGCGCATCGAATGGGCCTTGGACAGCTCGCGTGTTTCGCCCGCGGCGAGGTCGAGCTTCCAGCCTTTGAAGACCTTGGGCGTGGTGTGGCCGCCGGCTTTCACGTGGTGCACCGCGTAGTCGACGATCAGCGGCTGCGCGCGGCGCGCGGTGGAATGCAGCAAGACCGCCAGCCGCAGCGATTCGCCGATGTGCACGCGGCGCGGCGTCAGGCGCAGCGTGGCGCTGCCCTCGAGTCCCTGCGCCAGGCCCCAGGCTTTCAGCACCGCCGCGTCGCCGGCCTTGATCAGCCCGCGGCTGGCGTGTTCGAGCAGCTTGCGGCGCTCGGGACTCGCGCCCGGCAGGTGTTCGTGCAGCCAGCGATGCAGCAGGGCCGGGTGGTCCTTGGCGATGTCGTTCAGGTGATTCGCGACGCTGCGGCGCACGTACTCGCTGGCATCGTCCTGCAAGGCGCGCAACAGCGGCAGCGTGGGCGACGGATCGTCCACCAGCGCCTTCAGCTGCACGCCCCACGGCAGGCGCGGCCGCGAGCCCTCGCTGACCCAGCGGCGCACGTGCAGATTGGGGTCGGTGATCCAACGATCGAAGTGAGCGAAGACGAGCTTCGGGTGCTCGACGATGAAAGGCCGCACCGCCCACTCGGCGCTGTGGCGCATCGTCAGTTCGCGCAGCGCGAGCAGCGCCCGCTGCGGCTCGGCCAGCCCGCGCCGCACCACCCATTCGCCCAGCGGCCAGACCACCCAGCCGGCCAGGCCCGCGGGACTGATGCGCATCGCGCCGAGGTCCTCGCCGTGAAAGGCCGGCGCCAGCGCCGCTTCGACGATGCCCGCGGCGCGGGCGAAGTCCTCGGGCAGCGTGGCCACCAGCGTCTGGGCGATCTGCATCGCGCGGGCTTTCATCTCCAGGCCGTCCAGGCCGTCACTGGCCAGTGCGACGAAACGCTGCTGCGGAAAGCCGCGCCAGACGCGCCGCAGATGCGCCGCCGTGGCGACGATCAGCTCGGCATTCAGCAGCTTCTTGAAGGGTTCGGCCATCGTCTCAGCCTCTCATCACGCCAGCGCTACGGGCAGTGCTTTGAAGCCCCGAAAGCGCACGCGCCGGTCGCGCTCGGGCGCGCCGCGCAGCGTTATGCCCGGAAAGCGCGCGATCAGCCGCCCGATGGCCACGCGCGCTTCCAGCCGCGCCACGTTCATGCCGGCGCAGGCGTGCATGCCCTGGCCGAAAGCGAGGTGCGGATTGGGCTTGCGCGTGATGTCCAGCCGGTCGGGCTGATCGAAAGCCGCCGGGTCGCGGTTGGCGGCGCCGATGGCGAGTGTCAAGAACGTGCCCGCCGGCAGCTCGCGGCCGTGCAACTCGATCGACGCGGTGCTGACGCGGTTGTTGAGCTGCAATGGGTTTTCGAAGCGCAGCAGTTCTTCCACCGCAGTGGACAGCAGCGCGGGTTCAGCGGCGAGCCTGTCGAGCTGGTCGCGCTGCGTCATCAGTGCATGCAGCCCGTTGCCGATCAGGTTCGTCGTCGTCTCGTGGCCGGCGTTGAGCAGGAAGATGCAGTTGTGCAGCAGCTCGGTCTCGGTGAGCCGCTCGCCCCCCACCTCGCCGTGCAGCAGGCGTGTCAGCACGTCGGCCTCGGCGTCGCCGGGTTGGCGGCGGCGCTGTTCGACGAGCGAGCGCAGCTGCGCCATGAAATCGCGCACCGCGGCATTGCCGCGCTCCAGCACCGCCGCCGCGGGCGCCGGCTCCAGGGCCGACAGGATCGCCAGCGACCAGCCGCGCAACGGCGCGCGCTCAGGCACAGGAATGTCGAGCAGGTTGCCGATCACCTCGACCGGGATGCGCGCGGCGAAGTCTTCGATCAGGTCGGGCGCGGGGCAGTCGGCCAGCCGATCCAGCAGGCCATCGACGAGCGTGATCACCCCGGCCTCCATGCGCGCGATGGCGCGCTGGTCCAGCGCGCCCATCAACAGTCGGCGCACGCGCGGGTGCAGCGGCGGGTCGTTGAAGACCAGGCTCGTGGTGTGATGCTCGTACAGCGGCGAGCGGCCGAACCTGGGCGCGAACTCGCGCTGCTTGTCCGAACTGGCGTGCCGGTGGCGGTACAGCGCCAGCACGTCGTCGTGGCGCGTGAGCAGGACGCTCCCCGCGGCCAGCTCGTGCAGCGGGCGTTCGCGGCGCAGCACCGCGTAGAACGGGTAGGGATCCTCGATGAAACCCGCGGGCGGCTGCACCAGGCTGAAGCTCGCGGCATCGAAATCCATGGTCTATCGTAGCGAGCATGTGCGCCGCTGAATTGCCACCCCGGCTCGAAGGCCCGACGGTCTGGGTCGGGCCCGAGATCGCGCGCGATGCGGCCTGGCTGGAACCGCTGAGCGCGGCCGACATCGCCGAGATCGCCACCGCCACCGAGCCGCTGCTGCGGCGCGACGCCGACATCGCACGCATCACCCGCGCCGATTTCCCCTTGCCCAAGCTCGCCGCGCGACTGGCCCGCATCCGCGCCGAGCTGCTGCGCGGCCGCGGCTTCGTGCTGCTGCGGGCCCTGCCGGTGCAGCAGTGGTCGCTGCGCGAGAGCGCCACCGCGTTCTTCGGCCTGGGCACGCACCTTGGCGCGGCGCGGCCGCAGAACGCCCAGGGCCATCTGCTCGGCCACGTGCAGGACCTGGGCCTGGCCAGCGACGACCCGAACGTGCGCATCTACCAGACCGCCGAGCGCCAGACCTTCCACACCGACAGCTGCGATGTCGTCGGCCTGCTGTGCCTGCACACCGCGCAGCAAGGCGGCGATTCGGCGCTGGTCTCGTCGAACACGGTGTGGAATCGGATGCGGCAGCGCCGGCCCGACCTGGCCGCCGAGTTGCTGAAGCCCATCGCCACCGACCGCCGTGGCGAGGTGCCCGAAGGCGGCCGGCCGTTCTTCAGCATTCCGGTTTTCAACTGGCACGAGGGTTTGATGTCGGCGATCTACCAGCGCCAGTACATCGATTCCGCGCAGCGCTTCGCCGACGCACCACGGCTCACGCCGGCCAGGGTCGAGGCGCTGGATCTCTTCGACCAACTCGCCAACGACCCGCAGCTGCACTTTCTGATGACGCTCGAACACGGTGACCTGCAGTTCGTTCACAACCACACGCTGCTGCACGACCGCACCGCGTTCGCCGACTGGCCCGAGCCCGCCCGGCGCCGCCACCTGCTGCGCTTGTGGCTCGCGCCCGAAGACGCGCGGCCGCTTCCGGCGGTGTTCGCCGAGCGCTACGGCAGCGTGCGGCCGGGGCAGCGCGGCGGCGTCGCCGTGGCGCGCGCGCGATGGGTCGCACCGCTGGCGGCGGTGTAGAAAGCCCGCGCATGTTCACCGGCATCGTGCAAGGCATCGCCGAAGTGGCCGAGACGCAGGATCGGCCCGGCCTGCGCAGCTTCTCGCTCGCGCTGCCGCCGGGCTTCGACGCGGATCTGGCGATCGGCGGCAGCGTCTCGGTCGACGGCGTGTGCCTGACCGTCACCTCGCGGCCCGCCGCGGATCGCGCAACCTTCGACGTGATGCAACAAAGCCTGGCGCTGACCACCCTGGCGTCGCTGCAGGCCGGAAGCCGGATCAACGTCGAACGCGCCGCCAAGGACGGTGCCGAGATCGGCGGCCACCCGCTGTCGGGTCATGTCGATGTGATGGGCCGCATCGCGGAGGTTCGCCGCCCTGAGAACAACCGGGCGCTGCGCATCGCGCTGCCGCTGCCGTGGATGCGCTACGTCTTCGCCAAAGGCTACATCGCCGTGAACGGCGCCAGCCTGACGGTGGCCGAGGCGGATCGCCGCGCGGGCTGGTTCGAAGTCTGGCTGATCCCAGAGACGCTGCGCATGACGACCTTCGGCGACAAACGCGAGGGCGATCCGCTGAACATCGAGATCGAGCGCCAGACCCAGGTCTTTGTCGACACCCTACGCGAGGCCATCGACGAGCGGCTCGGGCCGCTTGTTTCCGAGCTGCAGCGGCTCGGGCCGTTTGTTTCCGAGCTGCAGCGGCTCGGGCCGCTGATGCCGGCGCTGCAGCAGTTGCTGGCGCAACGCGGGCTGGCGCTCGAAGATCTGTCGCGCCCGCCGGCCGATCCACTGGTCTGAACGGCGATTCCCCGGCTCATCCGGTCTTCGCGCGCCGCTGCGCCTGTCCAGAATGCCGCTCAGCGCGTCGACCCGACGCCGCGGGAGATTCGCATGGGCTTCCTCCTGGCCGGTTTGGCCCTGTTGACGGCGGTACTCGTCGCCGGACTGCTGTTCAAGCGCCGCGCCGCCACGGCGCCGGCGCCTGCCACCCGCGAGCGGCCGCGAGTTCGGGCCGAGGCGCCCGCGATGGCGCACGACGCGGAGGCCCCGGCCGTGAGCGCGATGCCCATCCCACCCGAACTCGCCGGCTTCTCGCTGCGGCGCGCGCGCGACCTGCCGGCCGAGCGCCAGGCGGCCTACCTGGCGACCTTTCGCGACGTGCCGCGCCCGCCGAAGCTGCTGCACCAACTGATGTCGCCCGAGTTCCTGAACGCGGCCAACTCGGTGGAACTGGTCGATCTCATCACCGCCGAGCCGCTCATCGCAGCGAAGGTGTTGAAGACGGTGAACTCGCCGCTGTTCGGTCTGAAAAACCCGGTCACGAGTGTCGGCCAGGCCGTCACCTACCTCGGGCTGAGCATGGTGCGCAGCCTGTGCCTGCAATACATCCTGATCGCCGCGTTCAAGGCCGACAGCGCCGAGCGGCAGGAGGTGCTGGACGCGACCTGGCGCGCCAGTGCGCTGGCCAGCGAGCTGACGCACCAGCTGTCGTACCGCGTCGCGCTGCCCGAGCCGGGCCTCACCGTGAGCGCGGTGGTGCTGTCCTTCCTCGGCCGCCTGGCCACGGCGGCGACGATGCCACGCACGCTGCTGGCGCAAGTGCCCTCGCGCGACTTGCTGGCCCGTGCCCGGGCCGAACAAGAACGCATGGGCTTGCCGGCCAGTGAGATCGGCCGGCTGCTGATGGTGGACTGGGAGTTGCCCGAGCGCATCGTGTCCGAAGCCGCCGACATCGACACGCTGCTGGTGAGGCCGAGCAGCGAACTCGATCCGGCACGCCGCGCGCGGCTCGCTCTGGCCTACCTGTGCGCGCGGCTGGGCGAGCGGCTGGCGGCGGGTGAGCTGCCCGATCTGATCGCCTTCGACCTCAACAGCTGCGCTGACCGTGAGCTGTTCCATCTGCGGGGCTACCTCGCCGATCCGGCACTGTCCCGCCTGGGCGAATACCTGCGCACGCCGATGTTGAGCGCCGATCTGCAGCGCATGCTCGCCGCCTGGCGCGGCTGAAGAAGTCTCAGCCGCCCGGCCCGCCGTGCCGCCCGGCGCCGCCTGAAAAGCGGGCTGCCCCGTCGAGTCCTTCGGCCAGCGCCGCGGCCCAGCCGCCGGCGCCCTCGCGCTGCAAGGCCTCGGCCAGCGGCAGATCCCACTGCGTGAAGGCCGACGCCCTGTCGGCGCGCAGGCAGGCTTGCGGCAAAGCGCTGATCGCCTGCGCGAGTTGCATCGCCGCGGCCAGCGCCTGACCGTCGTCGACGACGCGGTTCGCCAGGCCCATTGCCAGCGCTTCGTCTGTCGCCACCGCACGACCGGTGAGGATCAGATCCAGCGCGCGACCCATGCCGACGAGGCGCGGCAGCCGGATCGTGCCGCCATCGATCAACGGCACGCCCCAGCGCCGGCAGAAGACGCCGAAGGTGGCGCTCTTCGCGGCCACGCGCAGATCGCACATCAGCGCGAGTTCCAGGCCGCCGGCCACGGCAAAACCTTCGATGGCCGCGATCACCGGTTTCGTGAACGCGATGCGAGTCGGCCCCATCGGCCCGGGGCCGCTGCCGTCGGGGGCCAGCACGTTGCGGCGCGCGGGGTCGCCCAGGGCGTGCAGATCGGCGCCGGCGCAGAAGTGGCCACCGCGACCGTGCAGCACGGCGGCGTTGAGCGCGTCGTCGGCTTCGAAGCGTTCGAAGGCTTCGCGCAGCGCGGTGGCCGTGGGGCCATCGACGGCGTTGCGTTGTGCGGGCCGGTGCAGGCTGATCACCGCCACCGGCCCGTCGATCGTGAATTCAACGGCGCTCATACGGGTACCTCCGCTGGCCGCAGTATCCTGCGCCGTTCCAGGAGACCCACGTCATGGGCGCAGACAACAACACCGCCGGTCACATCCGCCTCACCTCGCACCCGGGGCAAGGCGCCGCCGGTGCGTTGCCCATCCAATGGGGTGCGGCCGATCCGCAAGTGCGCGGCCCGGTGGTCGGCACGACGACCAAGCGCAGCCAGCGCAACGTGATCGGCACGCACAGCGGCAGCTACGGCGTCTACCGGGCTCTCGCGGTGGCCGCGGGCAGCCTGGTGCGCGGCCACCGCGCCGACCTGACCAACACCGCGCCCAGTGACCCCTTCGGCCCGTATCCGCAATGGGGCGACGGCACGAAGATCGTTGCCATCGACCCCTGGGGCGCCAGCGTGCAGCAGGTCTACGCCGAGGCCATCGCGCTCGGCTACGACATCCGCCCGACCATCGCGGTCACGCAGGCGCACATCCACCTGCCCGAGATCCAGCAGGCGATCGCCTTTCAGCGCCTGGCCATCGACGGCCGTATCCTGCTCGACGATTCTTCTGCCACGGTGACCAAGATCGCGCTGGAGCCGGTGTGGTGGCTGCCCGGCGTGGCCAGGCGCTTCAAGGTCAGCGAGGCCGATCTGCGCCGCGCCCTCTTCGAAGAGACCGGCGGCATGTACCCCGAGCTCGTGACGCGCAGCGATATCGAAGTCTTCCTGCCGCCGATCGGCGGGCAGACGCTGTACGTCTTCGGTGACGTGCGCGCGCTGGCCGACCCCGGCATCACGCTCACTGCACGCGTGCACGACGAGTGCAACGGCAGCGACGTGTTCGGCTCGGACATCTGCACCTGCCGGCCGTACCTCACGCACGCCATCGAAGAGTGCATCCAGGGGGCACAGAAAGGCGGCGTGGGCCTCATCGCCTACAGCCGAAAGGAGGGCCGCGCGCTCGGCGAAGTGACCAAGTTCCTCGTCTACAACGCGCGCAAACGCCAGGAAGGCGGCGACCGCGCCGACAAGTACTTCCTGCGCACCGAATGTGTGGCCGGCGTGCAGGACATGCGCTTCCAGGAGCTGATGCCCGACGTGCTGCACTGGCTGGGCATCCGCAAGATCCACCGCCTGGTCAGCATGAGCAACGACAAGTACGACGCCATTACCGGCAGCGGCATCGAGGTCGGTGAGCGCGTGAAGATCCCCGATGCCCTGGTGCCGGCCGACGCCAAGGTGGAGATCGAGGCGAAGATCGCCGCCGGTTATTTCACCGACGGCAGCGTTCCGAGCGTTGCCGATCTGGCGCGGGTGAAGGGACGCGGGCTCCAATGAAGCAACGATTCACATGAGCGACGCACTGAAATTCCTGCGCGAACCGGCGACGATCCGCCTGCGCTGCGCCGCGATCACGCGCGCGGTGGAGCAAGACCTGTCGGTCTACTTCACGCTCGACCGCGGGCGGCTCGATGCTGCTGCGGCCCGCGTCGAGACGGTGACGCGGCGGCGATTCCCCACGCTGCAGGTGCCCGCGCACAGCCGCTGGCGGCATTTCGAGGCCGGCGGCGTCGACCGCAAGGGCGAACTCGATGCCTTGCTCGCGCAGCGCAGCCCGGCCGAGCGCGCCCGCGCGATGTTCGACCTGACGGTGGTGAGCGTGCTGCTGGACGCCGGTGCCGGGCCGAAGTGGCGCTATGTCGAGCGGCGCGAAGCGCTCGCCGGCGCGGCGCTGCCGGCGCACCGGCAAAGCCGCGAGGACCTGATGGCGATGCTCGATGCGGCCGTGGCCAGCGCACCCGCGGTGGCCGAAGGGGCGCCGCCGGACGACGCGGCGCCCGCGGACGAACCGCCCACCGAACAGAGCCCCGGCTACACCCGTTCCGAAGGCCTGGGTGTGGCGAGCTTTCGGGCTTTCGTCGGCGGCGTTTTCTCGGCCGGCGCCGACGACCCGCTGCGCGTCGATGCGGCGACGTTGAAGACGCTGGACGCCGTGGCGCTGCGCGCGGTGTTCCAGGCCAGCCCGTCGAACCCGTTGGTGGGCCTGGAAGGCCGCGCCGGGTTGCTGGCCCGGCTCGGCTCGGCGCTCGAAACCGAGGCGGCGAAGGACGGCCTGCCGGCGCGCCCGAGCCTGATCCTGGATCGCATCAGCGCGGGCCACACGCGCAGCAGCATCACAGCGGCCGAGCTGCTCGGCGAGCTGCTGCGCACCTTCGCGTCGATCTGGACCAGCGGCAGCCGCTTGCGCGGCAGCCTGGCCGGTGATGTCTGGCCGCACCGCTGGGCGGGCGCCGAGGTGGCCGGCGGCAGCGATGCGCTCTCGGCCGGGCTGGTGCCTTTTCACAAGCTCAGCCAGTGGCTCGCCTACTCGCTGCTCGAGCCGCTGCAATGGGCCGGTGTGCAGGTCACCGGCCAGGAAGCGCTGACCGGCCTGCCCGAGTACCGCAACGGCGGCCTGCTGCTCGACGAAGGCGTGATCGTGCCGCGCATGCCTGCCGACCTGGCGAAGACCTGGAAGGCGAGCCACGAGTTCATCGTCGAGTGGCGCGCGTTGACGGTGACGCTGCTCGACGAGCTGGCCGAGCGCGTGCGGGCGCGGCTGGGTGTGGCCGCCGAGCAGATGCCGCTGGCCTGCATCCTCGAAGGCGGCACCTGGGCCGCGGGCCGCGAGATCGCTGCCGAGAAGCGCGGCGGCGCACCGCCGCTGATCATCGACAGCGACGGCACGATCTTCTGATCGTGTGAACAGGCCGCGTCGAAGCAAGCAACCCCTCCCGTATCACGCCAGGCGACCGGCAGGCAGCGCCTGTGGCATCTGCGCCAGTCGGCGCCAGCGCCACAGCAGCAGGCCTGCGGACAAACCCAGCACGGCCAACAGCCAGGGCAGCAGCACAGCCGGTTGCCAGCGCAGCAACAGCAGGGACGACATCGCCAGCACCAGCCACAACAGGTAGGGCAAGACGCTCTGTGCAGGCCGCGGCGCGCGCAGGCGCGAGGCATCGCGCCACAGCCATGCGGCCAGCGGCAGGGCCGCACCCAGGAAGGGCAGCACCTGGGTTGCCTTGCCCAGCCAGGCCAACAACATGAACGCGGGCAGCGTGGCGGCCCACATCAACAGGTAGTGCCGCATCGGCTGCCAGGCCAGCGCCCGGTTCAGCGTGCTGCCTTGCGGCATGCCGGGCAACAACATCAACAAGGCCTGCTCGCGGCGTGTGGCCCACAAGACACCGGGCAGGCCCACCACGGGCGCGATGGCCAGGCTGGCCAGGCAGATGCTCATGCCCACATGGCCGTGCTCGAAGATCTCGCCGGGCTCGGCGACTTCAAGGTAGACGAGCACGCCAAAGCTCAGCGCCAGCAGCAGCTGCACGAACAACATCACGCTGAGCTGGAGCACCCAGTGCCGGGCACCTTGCAGCACCACCTCGGCGCGCGCCATGACACTGCTGCGCTGGTTGCGGGCACCGGCAATGACACGAGCCAGCCAGGCATCGGCCAGACGCTGCAGGGGCGCGCCCAGCCATTCGCCCCAACGGCCGCAGGCAGCCAGGGTCGCCTGCTGGCCCGCGGCGCCGGCGCGAAAGAGCTTGCCGACGCGCTCGCGGCCGGCATAGGCGCGCGCATGCGCCGCCTGAGCGTTGCCGAACAGAGCCGACAGCACAACGGCCATGGCCACCAGTGCCAGCGCGGTGGCTGTCAGCGGTTGCGCCTGCCAGTGGCCCTGTAGCCACGTGGTCATGGGCCGCACTGCGAGCTGCAGGGTCGGCAGACTCAGCAAGACCCAAAACAGCAACACGCCCGCCCACAGCCACCACCAGCGTGTGAGCAGAGCCACCGCCAACAGCGCCGCAGCGGACCCCATCAAGACCAGCAGAACCGCCCGCCAGCCGCTGTCATGCAGGCCGAATGCCAGCGCTGCAACGCTGCCGCACAAAGCCATCATCACCAGCCACAGACCCAGCGCCGTGCGGCGCAGCGCGCGGCTGTGACCGGGCACCAGACGCGCCGCGTGCGGGTGGTCCAGCCGCAGCAGGGTGGCGAACTGTGCCGCCCACAGCCCCAGCAGCGCCATCGAAGCCAGCAAGGCCAGGCCTATCAACAACAGGCGTGGCGGCCACCAGATCAGCATCGCCACAGCGGGCGCGCCCAACAGCAACAGCACCAGCGCTGTGTCCAGCCAGAAGGCCCACAAACCGCCGTCGTTGCGGCGCCACTGCCAGGGCGTACGCAGCAGCAAGGCCGCTTGAAGGGCCCGTGTTGCGGTGCTCATGCAGCCCCCTGGGGGCGGCCGGGCGTGCGCACGGGTGTACCTTCGTGCTTCGCACTCCGGCATTCGCACTTGGGGCGGCCCGGCGTGCTCATGTCAACTCCATGAACAAGTCTTCCAGCGTCACCACCTCGGCATGTGCCTCGGGTGGCAGGCGGGTGCCGGCCGGCAGGCGCGCCAGCACACGCTCGCGCCCGGCGGCCAGCGGTGTGCGCTTGAGGCTCTGTGCGCCCAGCGTCTGCAGCAGGGCTTGCACCTCGGCCGTGCGGCCCGACAGCAGACGCACCTCATCCAACAGCTCGTCCAGTGGCGCCTGCAGCGCAATGCGGCCGCCGCTCATGAAAGCCATGTGGAAGGCGACACGTTCAAGGTCGGACAGGATGTGCGTGGAGAACACCACGGTCGTGCCACGCTCCAGCACCTGCTCCACCAGTTCCCGCAGGAAGTCGCGCCGTCCGGCGGGGTCCAGGCTGGCCACAGGCTCGTCCAGCACCAGCAGGTCGGGGCCGTGGGCCAGCGCACGGATGATGGACAGCCGCTGCTGCTGCCCGGCGCTGAGCTTGCTGATGCGCTGGTGGCGGTGAATGTCCCAGCGCGACATCAGCCCATCCACCTTGGCCTCGTTCCAGCGTGGGTAGAAGCTCCTGAAGTAGGCCAGCAGCTGGGTGGCCGTGAATCCGTCAAACAGGTCGGACTGTTGCGGCACGTAGCCGATGCGGGCGCGCGCGGCGTCGTCCAGCCGGGTCGCGTCCTGACCGAACAGCTGCACTGTGCCGGCCTGCGGCTCGCGCAGGCCGAGCAGGGCTTCCAGCAGGGTGGTTTTGCCGGCGCCGTTGCGCCCCAGCAGGCCCACCACCTGGCCGGGCAGCAAGCGCCAGTCCAGGGCTTGCAGCACCGGTGCGCCTGCGGTGTAGGCCAGGCTCAGGCCGGCCACTTCGGCGGTGGGCGAGTTGGTTTCCAACACGAATTGATTCATCGACCGTTTTCCTCGTCCAGGATGTCTTTGAAAAGCTTCAGCGCCGTGTGTGTGGGCAGCTGCAGTTGGCGCGCCTCGGCTGCGGCGCGGCTGAGCACCGGGCGCAACAACTCGATGCGCGAGGCTGCCGATTGCGCGCGCTGGTGCTGGGGCGCCACGCGCATGGCCAGGCCGCGCCGGCGCTCGAGCAGGCCTTCGGCCTCGAGCAGGCTGTAGGCCTTGGAGATGGTCATCGGGTGCACGGTCAGCCCCTGCGCCAGTTCACGCACCGACGGAATCTCGTCACCGGCCTTGAGCTGCCCGCTGGCGATGCGGCGGCGCACGTGCTCGACGAGTTGGCGGTAGATCGGTTCGGCAGAGCCGGTCTGGATGTTGAAGGCGAAGTCGTCGCTCATGGGGTGACAGCGTGTACTAGTACTATAGTACACATAGACACCCAGGATCAACACCCATCGTCAAGGGCTGGATCGCGTCGACCACCCCAGCGCGAGCGCCGCCGCGCCTGTGGCACGATCGAGCGAAGACCCCAGACCCAGATGGAGAGCCGCGATGCCCGAGGTCCACCACATCACGCACCCGCTGGTGCAGCACAAGCTGACGCTGATGCGGCAGAAAGACCGCTCGACGAGCAGCTTCCGCCGCCTGCTGCGCGAAATCAGCCAGCTGATGGCCTACGAAGTGACGCGCGAGATGCCGGTGCAGCTGATCGACATCGAGACGCCGCTCGCCGCCATGAAGAGCCCGGTGATCGACGGCAAGAAGACGGTGTTCGTGGTCATCATGCGCGCCGGCAGCGGCTTTCTGGACGGCATGCTGGAAGTGGTGCCGGGCGCGCGCGTCGGCCATGTCGGCCTGTACCGCGACCCGAAGACGCTGGTCGCGGTGGAGTATTACTTCAAGATGCCGGCCGACATGCACCCAAACCCCAAACCCCAAACCCCTTTAAATAAAATTCAACAAAAATCTTATGTTTTTAAAATTAATTAAAATAAACTCTAAATTTTTAGCCCCATTTTAAAACAGATTT
>JANNQO010000120.1:0-4895 GCA_031400795.1 Rubrivivax sp.
CAGCGAATCCATGATGTAGCGCGCCCAGCGCACGCGATCGCCGACCAGCGGTGCGGCACCCGGGTAGCCACCGAAGAAGACGTACTGTTCCAGCGACCAGCCGAAAGCCGCGCGCATTTCGCCGAACGACCAATGGCGCAGCTGCGTCATCTCGAAGCGGCCGGCCAGGCTCTCCGTCAGCCCGCGCGCCACCAGCAGCGGCGCCGAGCCGAGCAACACGACTCTGAGCGGCAGCCTGGTGCGGGTGTCTTCGTCCCACAGGCGCTTGACGGTCTCGGACCAGCCGCTCACCTTGTGCACCTCGTCGAGCACGAGCACCGCGCCGACAGACCCCGCAGACCGCACCAGAAGCCGCGCGGCGTCCCACTGCTGGGCCAGCCAGGCGGGGCTGCGCAACGCCGGCTCGTCGGCACTCGCCCAGCGCCAGGGCAGCGGAGCACCCTCGACCACCTGCTGCACCAAGGTGCTCTTGCCCACCTGGCGCGGGCCGGCCACCACCTGCACGAAGCGCCGCGGCTCGACCAGACGCCGCGCCAGCCCGGCGGCGGGAGTACGTTGGAAGGTCATGCGTGATTCTACTCAAGACGTTGAGTAAATTTACTCAAGGTCTCGTGCGTTTCGGAAGCATCACCAGCGCCGCCCCCGCCAGCACGCCCGCGAAGCCGGGCCAGTCGAGCCCCGCCGGCCTGTCGCCCAACAGCGCCATCGCGCCGATCGCGCCGACCACCGGCACGGCCAGCGTGGTCAGCGCCGAAACGCCGGCGCCGCTGCCCTCGAGCAGCTGGAACCACAGCACATAGGCCAGCGCGGTGGCGATGACGACGTGGAAGACCAGCGCCGCCCACACCGCAGCGGGCAGAGGCAGAAGCAGCGATTCGCCCAACGCCAGCGCGCCGAGAAGCGCGCAGCCGGCGCCGATGGCCAGCTGCCAGGCCACGCTGACCAGCTTGTCGCCATGCAGCGGCCAGCGCTTGGTGAGCGTGGTGCCCAGCGCCCAGGCCAGTGCTGCGAGCAGCGGCATCGCCAGGCCAAGCCACGACGTGCCGCCGTGCAGCGCCGGCCAGGCCAGCAGCGCCAGGCCCGCGCCGCCGATGGCCATCGCCGCGCAGGCGCGCCGGCTCGGCCGCTCGCCGAGCAGCGCCCAGGCCATCGCCACGGTCATCATCGGCATCGTGTAGGTGAGCACCGCGGCGCGCGAGGTGCTGGTGTTCAGCTGCGCGAACGCGGTGCACAGGTTGAACGCAGCCACATTCAACAGCCCGCTGGCCACGATGCCCGGCCAGGCGGCACGCGGCGGCGCGAGCGGCGTGCCGCGCGCCAGTGCCAGCGCCGCCAGCAGCAGCGCCGCACCGCCCAGCCCCAGGGTGCGCATCCAGAACGGCGGCAGCGCCGAGAGCATCACCTTCACGGCCGGCCAGTTCAACCCCCAGGCCAGCGCCAGGATCGGCGGGATGGCCCACAGCGGCACCGGCTTCAAGTCGCTCCGAACGCGAAATCGCGCCCCGGCGCCGCGGCGAACAGGGCTTGTGTGTAGGCGTGCTTCGGCGCGGCGAAGACCTGGTGCGCGGGGCCGACCTCGACCACCTCGCCCTGGCTCATCACGGCCAGATAGTCGCAGACCTGCGAAGCCACGCGCAGATCGTGCGTGATGAAAAGCATCGCCAGGTTCAGCCGGCCGCGGATCTCGTCGAGCAGGTGCAGCACCTGCGCTTGCACCGAGACATCCAGCGCGGAGACCGCTTCGTCGGCGATCAGCAACTCGGGCTCCATCATCAGCGCCCGTGCGATGCACAGCCGCTGGCGCTGGCCACCGGAGAACTGGTGCGGGTAACGTTCCATGGCACTGGCGTCCATGCGTACCAGCTCGAGCAGTTCGCGAGCGCGCTGAAAGGCCTCAGGCCGCGGCAGACCGTAGTTCACCGGGCCTTCGATCAAGGCCTCGCCGATCTTCAAGCGCGGGTTCAGCGATCGGTACGGATCCTGGAAGACGATCTGCACACGCTTGCGCAGCGGGCGCAGTTTCGACGCCGACATGCACGCGATGTCGTCGCTGCGGCCTTCCTTGCCCGTCAGCACCACCTCGCCGCCGCTCGGGTCGATGAGCCGCACGATGCAGCGCGCCACCGTGCTCTTGCCCGAGCCCGATTCGCCGACGATGCCCAGCGTCTGCCCGCGCCGGATCTCGAAGTTCACGGCCTTGGCGGCGTGCACGATGCGCTGTTGGCCGAACCAGCTGCGGTCGTGATACGTCTTGGCCAGGTCGCGCACCTTCAGCACCACCGGTGCGGCGGCATCCACGGACCGTGGCAACACGCGCAGCGTCGGGACCGAGGCCATCAGCATCTTCGTGTAGTCGGCCTGTGGGCGTTGCAGAACATCAGCCTTGGGCCCCAGCTCGACCAGATCGCCCAAGCGCAGCACCGCCACGCGCTGCGCCACCTCGGCCACCACGCCGAAGTCGTGCGTGATGAAGAGCACGCCGGTGCCGTGGCGGGCCTGCAGATCGAGGATCAGCTTGAGGATCTGCGCCTGCGTGGTGACGTCCAGCGCAGTGGTCGGCTCGTCGGCGATCAACAGCACCGGCTCGAGCACCAGCGCCATCGCGATCATGATGCGCTGGCGCTGGCCGCCGGAAAGCTGGTGCGGGTAACTCGCGATGATGCGTTCGGGCTCGGGCAGCAGCACCTCACGAACGATCGCCAGCACTTTCTGCGCGCGCTGCTCGGCACTGAGCGCGGTGTGCTGGAGCAGCACCTCGTCGATCTGGTCGCCGCAGCGCATGACCGGGTTCAGCGCGGTCATCGGCTCCTGGAAGATCATCGACATGCGCGTGGCGCGCAGTTCGCGCAGTCGCGACAGGGGCGCGTTCGTGATGTCCTCGCCGTCGAGCACGACGCGGCCGGCCAGGCGTGGCAGCTGGCGCGGCAGCAACCCCATCACCGATTGCGCGATGACCGACTTGCCCGAACCCGATTCGCCGACCAGACACAGGATCTCGCCGCGGCCGACCGTGAACGAGACTCTCTGCACCGCCGTGTCGCGGTCGCCGCCGGTAGGCAGCGCGATCGTCAGGCCCTCGACCTCGAGCACCGGGCCGCTCGTCATCGCTAGCCTCTTTTCGCCATCTTCGGATCGAGCGTGTCGCGCAGCCCGTCGCCGAGGATGTTCACTGCGAGCACCGTCACCGCCAGGAAGATGCCGGGGAAGAAGATGTTGTGCGGGTAGTCGTTGAACTGCGCGCGGCCTTCGGCCATCACGTTGCCCCAGGTCGGGATGTCCGGCGGCAGGCCCACGCCGAGGAACGACAGGATGGCTTCGGTCAGGATGCCGGCGGCGCAGATGAAGGTGCCCTGCACGACCAGCGGCGCCACGGTGTTGGGCAGCACGTGGCGCAGCATGATTTTCCAGCTCGGCGTGCCCAGCGAGATCGCCGCCTCGACGTAAGGCTCCTCGCGGATCGTCAACACCAGCGAGCGCACGAGCCGCGTGACACGCGGGATCTCGGGGATCGCGATGGCGATCACCACGGTGGCCAGGCTGCCCCTCCACATCGCCACCAGCGCGATGGCGATCAGGATCGCCGGTATCGCCATCAACCCGTCCATCACGCGCATCAGGATGCCGTCGAGCCACCTCACGAAGCCCGACAGCAAGCCCAGCGTGATGCCGAAGGCGAGCGCCACGACCGCGGTGAAGAGCCCGACGATCAGCGAGACGCGCGTGCCATAGACCACGCGGCTGTGGATATCGCGGCCGAAGCTGTCGCTGCCCATCAGGAAGCGATGCTTCAGCGTCTCGCCTTCGAGCGTGCTGATCTCACCCATCGCACCGGGTTTCAGGTCGCGGCTGGCAGGGTCGAAGAGCGACGGGTCGACCGTGCCGAGCCACGGCGCGAGCAGCGCGATGGCCACCAGCAGCAGCATCACGATGCCACCGATGCGCACCGAGGTGTTGCGCTTCACGCGCGCCCAGGCGCTGGGCTGCACGATGACGGTGGCCGATTCGACCGAGAGGGCTTCGAACGACGGCGTGTTCATCAGTACCGGATGCGCGGATCGAAAAAGACGTACGACAGGTCCACCAGCAGGTTCACCACCACGTAGACCACTGAAAAGAGCAGGATCACGCCCTGGATGGTCGGGAAGTCGCGCGCGAGCACGGCGTCTACCGTGAGCCGCCCCAGGCCAGGAATGGCGTACACCGATTCGGTAACGACCACGCCGCCGATCAAGAGCGCGATGCCGATGCCGATCACGGTGACGATCGGCACCGCCGCATTCGCCAACGCGTGGCGCTTCAAGACGATCGCCTCGGGTAAGCCTTTGGCACGCGCGGTGCGGATGTAGTCCTCGCCCAGCGTCTCCAGCACCGCCGCACGAGTGACACGGGCAATCAGCGCGATGTAGATCACCGACAGCGTGATCGACGGCAGCACCAGGTGGTAAGCCCAACGCCCGATGCCGTCGCCGATGCGGTGGTAGCCCTGCACCGGGAACCAGCCGAGCTTGAGCGACACCAGCCAGATCAGCACGTAGGCGGTGACGAACACCGGCACCGAAAAGCCGAGCACCGAAAACGCCATCAAGCTGCGATCGAGCCAACCGCCGAAGCGCCACGCTGCCAGCACCCCCAGCGGCACCGCCACCGCCACGGCCAGCGTCATCGTCACCACGGCCAGCGACAGCGTGGGCTCCAGCCGCTGGGCGATCAGCGTGGCGACGGGCATCTTGTAGTAGTAGCTCTGCCCCAGGTCCCCGGTCAGCAACTGCCCGAACCAGATCACGAACTGCTCGGGGATCGAGCGGTCCAGCCCCAGCCCGGTGCGGATCTGGGCAATCTGTTCGGTCGTGGCCGCGTCGCCCGCCATCACCGCGGCCGGATCGCCCGGCGTCAGC
>JANNQO010000121.1:0-28603 GCA_031400795.1 Rubrivivax sp.
GCGCGAAAACGTCATCGGCATCCTGATGGCCAAGGACCTCTTGAAGCTGCAGCGTGCACCCGAGCTCAACCTGCGCACGCTGCTGCGCCCGGCGGTGTTGCCGAACTCGTCGATGACGATGGCCAGGTGGTTGCGGTTGGAGCGGAAATCGCGCAGCAGCTCGTTCAGCCGTTTGGATTCGGGAACGAACACCGCCGGGCGCAGCAGCGTGCGCAGGTTGAGCTCGGGTGCACGCTGCAGCTTCAAGAGGTCCTTGGCCATCAGGATGCCGATGACGTTTTCGCGCTGGCCGTCGAAGACCGGGAAGCGCGAATGCGCGGTGCCGATCACCGCGTGCAGCAGATCGTCGTAGTCGGCGTCGATGTCCAGCAGGTCCATGCGCGGGGCGGCCACCATCACGTCGCCTGCGGTCATGTCGGCCATGCGCAGCACACCTTCGAGCATGACGCGCGATTCGGGCTCGATCAGCGCACGGTGCTCGGCATCCGCCAGGGTCTTGATGAGTTCGTCTTTGCTGTCCGGCCCGGGCGAGACGAATTCGACGATACGCTCGAACAGCGTGCGCCGGTCGGTGGCCGCAACGCCGTGCGACGAGCGCGTAGAAGGAGGTTCTGACACGAATGTGCCGGGAGTCGGGGGAGGCGAAGAATACCCCGAATACCCACCCCGCTTGACAGGGCCGAGGGCTTGAACCAGAGTCGCGCGCCCTCAGAAATCGCCTGCCTCGCGAAAGCGGCCCACCACCATGTCCAGCCTGATCCCCGCCACCATCCTCACCGGCTTCCTCGGCGCCGGCAAGACCACGCTGTTGAAGCGTGTGCTCACCGAGGCCCATGGCCAGAAGATCGCCGTCATCGAAAACGAGTTCGGCGAGGAGAACATCGACAGCGAGATCCTGGTCGCCGACACGCAGGAGCAGATCATCCAGATGAACAACGGCTGCGTCTGCTGCACGATCCGCGAAGACCTGCGCACCACGCTGGCCGATCTGGCCGAGAAGAAGAGGAAGGGCGAACTCGATTTCGATCGTGTGGTGATCGAGACCACCGGCCTCGCCGACCCCGGCCCGGTGGCGCAGACCTTCTTCATGGACGACGAGATCGCCGGCGCCTACCTGCTCGACTCGGTGCTGACGCTGGTCGATGCCAAGCACGCCGATGAACAGCTCAACACGCGGCTCGAAGCGCGCCGCCAGGTGGGTTTTGCCGACCAGATCTTCATCAGCAAGACCGACCTGGTGGCCAAGGAAGAAGTCGACGCGCTGATCCACCGCTTGAAGCACATGAATCCGCGCGCGCCGCAGCAGGCGGTGCATTTCGGCGAGGTGCCGCTTGCCAAGGTGTTCGACCTGAAAGGCTTCAACCTCAACGCCAAGCTCGACATCGACCCGGATTTCCTGAAGGCCGCCGAGCACGAGCATGACCACGACCACGAGCACGAGCATCACGACCACGAGCAGGGTGAAGACTGCGAGCACCCGCACCACCACGTTCACGACGACGACGTGAAATCGTTCGTATTCCGCAGCAAGCGCGCTTTCAACCCGGCCAAGCTGGAAGACTTTCTCGGCGCCATCGTGCAGGTGTACGGCCCGAAGATGCTGCGCTACAAGGGCGTGCTGCTGATGAAGGGCAGCGAGCGCAAAGTGATCTTCCAGGGCGTGCACCAGCTGATGGGCAGCGACCTGGGGCCGAAATGGGCGCCCGGCGAAGAGAAGCTGAGCAAGATGGTCTTCATCGGCATCGACTTGCCGCGCGACGTGTTCCTGCAAGGGCTGGAGCAATGCCTGGTTTGAAGCGTCCGCCCAAGCCCCGGCAGGATGGCTACAATCGCGCCCCCAAAACCGACCCCCAGCCGAGGAGTACTCAGTGACGAAGCCAGCGGCCAAAACAGCGGCAGTGAGCAAGGCGCCTGCCGCGCCGACGAAGAAGGCGGCCGCTCCTGCGCCCGAGACGAAGAAGGCGCCAGCCGCCATGGCCAAGGCCAAGCCGGCTGCCAAGTCCGCCACGCCCAGCGCTGCGCCGGAGCCGCCCAAACCGGTGGTGGCCACCAACCGCTTCACCGACCGCTTCGCGCCCGCCGCCCCGATCAGGCGGCCTGAACAGGTGCCGATGGAAGTGCAGCGCGCCAAGGTCGACCCCAAGCTCGCCAACGCCTGGAAGACCAAGCCCGGTCGCGAGTTGACCGAGCCCGAGCTGCTGGCCATGCCCGACGGCGAGTACATGAAGGACAAGCAGCTCGATTTCTTCCGCGCGCGCTTGCAGCAGCAGCAGGACGACCTGCTGTCCAACGCCGGAGAGACCACCGAGCACCTGCGCGAAGACACCACCATCGTGCCCGACCCGGCCGACCGCGCGACCATCGAAGAAGAGCATGCGCTGGAGCTGCGCACACGCGACCGCGAGCGCAAGCTGCTGAAGAAGATCGCCCAATCGCTGACCCGCCTGGAAAGCGGCGAGTACGGCTTCTGCGACGAAACCGGCGAGCCGATCGGCCTGGCGCGGCTGCTGGCGCGGCCCACCGCAACGCTGTCACTCGAAGCGCAGCAGCGGCGCGAACTCAAACAAAAGATGTTCGGTGATTAAGTGAACCACCCCCGCAGCGCATTAGGCGCCTCGCCCTCGAGTGGAGCGAGCCCGCACCGAGCGAGCGCCTGCGCGCTCGCGAGTGGCTGGCGAGCGCCATGTGCCTTGCAAGGCACATGGCTCCGCCAGCGGACCGGCGCAGCCGGCTCCGCGGCGGCCGCTTGGCTGCGTGGTTTGTCGCCCTGCCCGCCCCGCTAGCGCGGGTGGGGAGCAGCGGGCGCGCCGGGTACATTTAGCCCCTCCATGCCGGAATCCAAGCAACAGGGCGAGAGCTTCTTTCGAAAGGTGGTCAGGTTCGTCGCGAACCCGGCCACGGACTGGACCGCCCTCGCATCGCGCCAGGAAGACACCCGCGAGCTGGAGCTCGAGAAGTCCGAACTCAAGGCGATGATCGAGCGCAAGCGGCGCAACGATTTCGTTCGCAAGCGCGAGTTCGACATGCTGCGCAAGGTACGCCGCGACGGCCTCAGCCCCGATCAGCTGGCGGCGCTGGGCAGTTCGTCCAAGCTTGACGACTCCGAATCGCGTCCCGACAGCCGCATGGTGCGCCCCGACGTGGGCGTCAAAGCGAAGATCGACGAGATCGAGCAGCAGATGGTGGGCGACCAGAGCTTCGGTTCCACCGGCAGCCGGCGCTTCGCCAGCTCGACGCGCTCGGCCGCACTGGCCGCCCGCGCCGCGGCAGCGTCGCCGCCACCGCGGCGTCCGCCGGTCGTCAGCGACGATCAACTGGCCGGCCGTGTGGTCGATGATGCCGAGCCGCTGCCCGCGCTGCCGCCGCTGCCTGATCTAGACCTCGACGCACCGGGGCCCCATGCGGCGCCGGCAAACGCCGCGCCGGCCGCGGTGCAGATGACCGGCGGCCTGCCGCCGCTGGCGCCGCTTTCGCCGTCGCCGGCATCCCGGCCGGTGGATTTGGGCATGCTCGGCAACGCGTTCGGCGGCACGGCAGGCGTCGAGGTCAGCGAGGTGGCGCACGACCCCGATCTCGACGAACCGGTGATCTCCTTCGCAAACGCCGAGTTCGCCGTCGCCGAGACCTCGCTTCAGTCGCTCATCGGCCCGGGCGGCAAGCGCTCGCAGCATGCCGAGACCTGGCTGGTGCTGTTCGATCTGTACCGCGCCACCGGCCAGCAAATCCGCTTCGAAGCGCTGGCGCTGGACTACGCGCAGCATTTCGGCTGGTCGGCACCGCAGTGGTATTCGCTGCCGCAGCTGGTGGCCGATGCGATGGCCGACGAACGCCCGAACGCCAGCGCGCGCATCGGCGGCGAGGTCAGCTGGATCTGCCCGCAGCACCTGGACACCGAATCGGTGAGCCGGCTGCGCGCGCAGACCTTGCAGACGCCGCTGCCCTGGGTCTTCGACTGGGGCGGCCTGCGCACGATGGACGCCGAAGCGGCGATGCAGATGTCCACGCTGTTCCGCGTCTGGGCGGTGCAGGCCCTGGAGATGCGCTGGATGGCCGGCGAGCGGCTCTTCGCATCGCTGCGCGAAGCCGCGCCGACCGGTGTGCGCGATGCCGACCCGGTGTTCTGGCTGGCCCGGCTGGACGCGCTGCGACTGGCCAATCGCGCCGACCAGTTCGACGAAGCAGCGATCGACTACTGCGTGACCTACGAGGTCTCGCCGCCGTCGTGGGAGCCGGCGCGCTGCAACGTGCATGTGAGCGAGAGCAATGCCAGCTCGCGCATCCCCTCGCAGGCGCCCAGCGAGACCTCGACGAGCTTTCTCGATTCGCACGTGCACGACGACGGTGGAGGCGAGGTGGCGAGTGTCGAACTCAGCGGCCAGCTCGTCGGCGACATCGGCGCCACGCTGGCCAAAATCTCCGGCCAGCTCGGCGAGGCGCCGCTCGTGCAGGTGTCCTGCGCGCGGCTGATCCGCGTCGACTTCATCGCCGCCGGCGACTTGCTGAACTGGGTCATCGCCACCGCGCAACGCGGGCGCACCGTGCAGTTCGTCGACGCGCACCGGCTGGTGGCGCTGTTTTACGGCGCGATGGGCATCACCGAGCACGCCAAGGTCCAGGTCCGCAAGGTCTGAGAACCCGTGGAGGCATGAAGTGGAAGCCTTCCACGGCACGACCATCCTGAGCGTGCGCCGCGGCGCGACCGTGGCGCTGGGCGGTGACGGCCAGGTCACGCTGGGCACGATCATCGTCAAGGCCACGGCGCGCAAGGTGCGCAAGCTCTACCGCGATCAGGTGCTGGCCGGCTTTGCCGGCGCCACGGCCGACGCTTTCACGCTCTTCGAGCGCTTCGAAGCCAAGCTCGAGAAGCACCAGGGCCACCTGACGCGCGCGGCCATCGAGCTGACCAAGGACTGGCGCACCGATCGCGTGCTGCGCCGCCTGGAAGCGATGCTCGCGGTGGCCGATACGCAGCATTCGCTGATCATCACCGGCAACGGCGACGTGCTCGAGCCCGAGCTGGGCATCGTCGCCATCGGCTCGGGCGGCGCCTATGCGCAATCGGCGGCGCGGGCGCTGCTCGAGCACACCGAGATGGCGCCGGCCGAGATCGTCAAGAAGTCGCTGGAGATCGCCGGCGAGCTGTGCATCTACACCAACATGCACCACACGATCGAGACGCTGCCGGGCGCGTGAGACAAGAGACCGAGATGAGCCACAGCATGACGCCGCAGGAGATCGTCTCCGAACTCGATCGCTTCATCGTCGGCCAGCACAAGGCCAAGCGCGCCGTGGCCATCGCGCTTCGCAACCGCTGGCGGCGCCAGCAGGTGGACGAGGGCCTGCGCGGCGAGATCACGCCGAAGAACATCCTGATGATCGGCCCCACCGGTGTCGGCAAGACCGAGATCGCACGCCGCCTGGCGCGACTGGCCGACGCGCCGTTCGTGAAGGTCGAAGCCACCAAGTTCACCGAAGTCGGCTATGTCGGCAAGGACGTCGACACGATCGTGCGCGACCTCGTCGACGTGGCCGTCAAGCAGGAGCGCGAGCGCCAGATGCGCACGCAGCGCGCCAAGGCCGAAGAAGCCGCCGAGGAGCGCGTGCTCGACATCCTGGTGCCGCCGCCGCGCGGCTCGGGCATCGGCTTCGATTCCGCGCAGCCGGCCGCGCCCGACAACACCGCGCGCCAGGTGATGAGGAAGCGCCTGCGCGAAGGCGCATTGGACGACAAGCAGATTGAGATCGATGTCGCCGAGCCGCGGCCCTCGCTCGAGATCCTCGGGCCGCAGGGCATGGAAGACATGGCCGAGCAGCTGAAAGGCCTGTTCGGCCAGCTCGGCCAAGGCAAGAAGAAAACGCGCAAGCTCGGCATCGGCGAGGCGCTGAAGCTGCTCGTCGACGAAGAGGCCGCCCGGCTGATCAACGACGACGATATCAAGAGCGCAGCACTGGCCAACGCCGAGGGCAACGGCATCGTCTTCATCGACGAGATCGACAAGGTGGCGTCGCGTTCCGATCATGGCGGCGCCGATGTCAGCCGCCAGGGCGTGCAGCGCGACCTGCTGCCGCTGGTGGAAGGCACCACGGTGAACACCAAGTACGGCACGGTGAAGACCGACCACATCCTGTTCATCGCCTCGGGCGCCTTTCATCTGGCCAAGCCGAGCGACCTGATCCCCGAGCTGCAAGGCCGATTCCCGATCCGCGTCGAGCTGGAGTCGCTCTCGGTGGCCGATTTCGAAGCCATCCTCACCAGCACGCAGGCCAGTCTGGTGATGCAGTACCAAGCGCTGCTGGCCACCGAAGGCGTGCAACTGCAGATCACCCGTGAAGGCGTGCGGCGCCTCGCCGAGATCGCCTTCGAGGTCAACGAGCGCACAGAGAACATCGGTGCGCGCCGCCTGGCCACGGTGATGGAGCGGCTGCTCGACGAGGTGAGCTTCGACGCGCCGAATCGCAGCGGGCAGCAGGTGGTGATCGATGCCGCGGCGGTGAACGAGCGTCTGGCGGACCTGGCGAGCAACGAGGATCTGTCGCGCTACATCCTGTAGCTCGCCCGCTCTCGAGCCACGGCTGTTGCAGGCCGGGCTGCAGCAGCCGCGGCGCCCGCTACTTGGGCGTTCGGAAGTGACCCACGGACAGCGTCTGGTTGCCACCCGACTCGATGGCCAGAACCTCCCACTCATAGGCCGAATCGCGCAGCAGGAATCCCGGCGGCACGGCCATATGGCTTGCGCTGGGCGGCATCGTCACGTCGAGGATGATCTTCGGCAGCCCGCGCAGCCCGGTATCCGGCTTCACCACCAGCACCTGGTAGCCGATGATCGGACTGCCGTTGGCCGGGCCCACCCGTTGCCATGCGACGACCAGGTTGTTCGGGTCGACCACGGCATCCTCGGCCGGCGACAGGAGCACCGGGCCGGCGGGGATGTTGTGAGTGAACTTGGCCGCACCCGCCAGCTTCTCGCCCTGGATTCCCCGGCCCACGATGCGGTAGCGGCCGGCCGGAAATCGCGCGAGAAAGACAGCCAGCGGCACGTCGTCGAGGCTGGGTTCGCCGCTTTCCAGAAAGAGCTCGGTACCGCCCTGTTTGGCCACGGCGCCTTGCGCGGTGGCCCGCAATACCAGGCGGCCCCAGGGGTCGAACAGGCTCATCGACTTCCAGGGGTCGGCATCGATGAACAGCTGTATGCCGACATCGCGGTCGGTCGAGTTGAACTCGATCTTCAGCCGCGCGTCCTTGAGCGGGACCGCCGGCAATCCGCGGTCGTCGTCGTCGTCGTCGTCGCGGGCTTCAGCGGGCGACGTGGCCGCGGCCAGCAAGGGCGCGCTGACCACCGCTGCGATGACCTTGCGTCGATTGGTGATGTTCATTTCGCTTCTCCGGACTGTGAGTGGCTTGGATGACCCGTTTGCCGCAGCGTCTGGCATCGACGCCGGGCAGGTTGAGCCTAAGCAGCCAACCTGAGCACGACATGGTCCGGCGATGACCACTTTGCAATGTGCGCCCCCCTCGCGCGCGCTGCTCGCGCGCTGCGCGCTCGTCAGGCGCTTCGCTAGGTGGAGGCGGCGAGCACCGGTTCGCCGCCCGCGCCTTGCGGCTCAGCCGCCTGAGCGGGCCGCGGCAGGGCGACTGCGAATCGACTGCCCTGGCCCAGCGTGCTGGAGACCGTGACATCGCCGCCATGTGCGCGCACGAAAGCCAACGCCAGGCTCAGCCCGAGACCGATTCCCGGCCCCGAGCGGCTGGCGTCGCAGCGGTAGAAACGCTGGAAGATATGCGGCAGGTCGCTGGCCGCGATGCCAACGCCGGTGTCCTCGATGGTCAATAGCACCCGTTGCTCCTGTTCGCGCAGCGCGATCCTGACCTCGCCGCCCGCTGGCGTGTACTTCAGTGCGTTGTCCAGCAGGTTGGAGATGACACGTTGCAGCCGCTGCCGGTCGCCCTCGATCCAGCAAGGCCCGGGCACGGTGGCACTGATCTCGATGCGGCGATCCTCGGCCGCCGACTGGAACAACTCGCATGCCGTCAGCACCATTTCGGCGAGGTCGATGCGGCCGAGATTCAGCCGCGTGGCGCCGGAGTCGGCCTCGGCAATGTCGAGCGTGGTGTTGAGCATCTCCAGCAGGCGATCGCACTCTTCGATCGTGTCGATGGCCCAGGCAGGGGCCGCGGCGTTCGGTGCCCCGTTGGCCAGACTCATCTCGGCGCAGGCGCGGATGCGCCCGAGCGGGCTGCGCAGGTCATGCGCCAGGTTGTCGGCCATGTCGCGCACGCCGATGATCAACGCCTGGATGCGGTCGAGCATGGCATTGAAGGTGCGCGCCAGCTGGTCAAGCTCATCGCCCGCCGTGCCCGCCGGCACGCGGCGCTCGAAGGACCCGTCGGCGATCTGCTGTGCGATGCGCGTCACTTCCATCACGCCGTGCAGTGCACGCCGGGCCATGAACCATCCGATCGGGACGCCGAGCAGCAGCACGCCGGCCAGGCTGAGCACGAATCCGTGCAGGATCTCGCGCTTCAAGCTTTGGTCGTCTTCGAGCGATCGCGCGATCTCCAGCCAGATGCCCGGCCCGATGCTGCCTGCCAGCGTGCGCATCGGGGCGGCAGCCGGCGGCGCTCGCTGCCGGGTTTGAAGCAGCGGCTCCCTGCCGGCGCCCGGCACCGGCGAGCCCCGTGCCAGCTCGGGCCAAGCACGCGGGTCGGTTGAGGCGAGTTCGCGTCCGTCGCCGTCCGACAGTCGAAAGTAGGACTTGCGCGCCTCGTCGCCCTGCGTATCGAACGCCATCTCCTTGGTGACGCCGGCGATCCCATCCAGGCGCCAGTGCGCCGCGTACTCGTCCAGGTCCTGCCGAAGTTCCTCTTCGGTGCGATCGTCCAGGGCCACCGCGATCAGCGCATAGGCGGCGCTGAATGCGAGCACCGAGGTGGCCGCGAAGATCGCTGCGTACCACAGCGTCAGGCGCAGCGCGAGCGAGCGGCGCGGCCTAGGTAATTTCGCGAAGGACATAACCCATGCCGCGCACGGTGTGGATCAGCGGGTTGGCGAAACCTTTGTCCACCTTGTCGCGCAGGCGGCAGATGCGCGACTCGACGACGTTGGTCTGCGGATCGAAACTGAAGTCCCACACGCGTTCCATGATCATGGTCTTGGAGACCACGCGGCCGGCATTGCGCGCCAGGTATTCGAGCACGCTGAACTCGCGCGGCTGCAGGTCGATCTTCTTGTCGGCGCGCGTCACCAGGCGCGCCAGCAGGTCGATGTGCAAGTCGCCCACCGTGATGCCGGTGGGCTCGGGCGACTGGTTCGAGCGCCGGATCAGCGCCTGGATGCGTGCCAGTAGCTCCGAGAACGAGAACGGCTTGGTGAGGTAGTCGTCGCCGCCCGTCTGCAGCCCCCGGACCCGCTCGTCGACCGAGCGCTTGGCGCTCAAGATGATCACCGGCAGGCGGATGCGCCGGCGCCGCAGTTCCTCGATCAGCGCCAGGCCGTCCAGGCCGGGCAACATGATGTCGACGAGCGCCGCATCGAAGGACTCGGCCAGCGCCAGCTGAAGCCCGCTCACCCCGTCGGCCGCATGCGCGACCACGTAACCGGCCTCCTTCAGCCCCTTGGCGACGAAGGAGGCCATTCTCGAATCGTCTTCGACGAACAGCAGGCGCATGGAGTAAGCGTTGTGTTGCCCCACTCTATGCGTTGGCGCCACCGCTTGTCCACGTCCGAGCGCCGAGATTGCCGAATGCTCATGTTCGGCGAATGATGCGGTCAGCTTGGATGCCTAACGTGAACCGTGCTTGCGAGTCGAAGAGGCCGTAATGACGTTCGGGACGTACTGTCGGCGTAGCTTGTGCGGCTTGTGCGGCTTGTACGCGAGCTTGCTGGTCTTGCCGCCGCCAGTTCAAGCGCGCGAGCCGCCGCCGGCGCGAAGGGTGCACCTGGCCGGCGGCTTGCTCAGCGTGAACGTGCACGATGTCAAGCTCGTCGAGTTGCTCGACGAGTTGTCGCGGCAGGCCGATTTTGCCGTCGCGTCCTGTGCGCCCTGCGAGCAGAGGATCAGCCTGCGATTCGACAGCTTGCCGCTCGACCAGGGCCTGGCCCTCGTCCTGCGTGACCAGAACTTCGCGCTGATGTGGAAGGTCGCGGCGCGGGCCACCGTGCTGCCGAAGAAGCTGTGGCTGCTGCCGCAGGTGGCGGCGTCGCCGCAGCAGCTGGCCGCGGTGGCAGCCGTCGAGCCGCGCACAAGGGAGCCGCGCACATCGCGGCAACCCGCTGCGCTGAGCCTTGGCACGCCGCAAGAGCGGGCCGAAGCCGCTGCCAGCATGGCACGAGGCCGCCAGCCGGGCGCGGTGGTGACGTTGACGCGGGCGCTGGCCGACAGCGATCGGCACGTGCGGCAGGCGGCGATCGAGTCGCTGGTCGAGATCGGGGGCAGCGAGGCCATCGGCGCCGTTGGGCTGGCGCTGCGCGACGGCGATGCTCGCCTGCGCGAAGACGCCGTCAACGCCTTGGGCGACCTTGGGGGACCCCAGGCGATGGCGCTGTTGCGCCAGGCACAGCAGGACGCCAGCGCCTTCGTGCGCCGGGCGGCAAGCCAAACGCTGGCCGATCTGCACGGCAAGAAGCCGTAGCCATTGCCTGCGGAGCTCATGAGCAAATGTGGCTTTGCCACTTTCCTTGATCCCCGCGGGGGACGGCCGGCTTCGGCCGCCTTGGGGCGCTCAGTACAGCATCCGATAGCGCCGGCGCCGCCGTCGGCGCCGGGTGCTGTGCCGGAAGATCAGCAACAACACGATCACGCCGACCCCCAGGGCCGCCGGCGCCACCCAGTCCTGCGCCCGGTCGGCCCATTGCACCGGCGCCACGGCGTCGAACTTGGGCAGCGAAACGGCCGGCCGGGCGGCACTGCCTTCGCCGCTGTCCGACAGCAGCGGCGCGTCGGCCGCCGAACGATGGGACGAGTTCGGCGCCGGCCCGAGCAGCCAGTCGGGGTCGTCCAGGACAGACGGCGCCGTCTCGGTGGTGGCGCCGGGAGCGGGCCGGGCCACCATTTCGGCCCGGGCGGCGGGGCCGAACATCCACAACAAAACCAACACCTGCCCCGTCAAGGCGATTTTCGAGAACAAGAGCGACTCCAGCGATTCGTGCGGTATGTCGCACTTTGCTGGAGTGTGCAGTGCAACGGCGGCCGATCAGCCCGGGCCGGCGCAACCAGTTGTCAACGGGACGTAAGCCGTGTTTGTCTCAGTCAGAACGGTCCGGTGCGGCGCTGTTGCTGGATGCGCAGCAGCCCGTCGAAGATCAGCGTATCGACTGTTTCGAAGGGCAAGTCGGTGATCGGTGCCAGCTTGGCCGCGGCGCCGCCGCTCATCATCAACGCCGGCTCGGCACCGCAGCGCTGGCGCAGCCGGCGCGCCTGGCGCTCGATGGCGCCGGCGATGGCGCTGGCGCCGCCGCTCATCAGCGCGTCGCTGGTGTTGGTGGGAAAGTCCACCTCTTCGCCAGTGGGCACGCGCAGCCCCGCAGTGCCCATCTCCAGCGCGCGCAGCATCAGCCCGAAGCCGGGCAGGATGAGGCCGCCGAGGAAGTGCCCGTCGCTATCCAGCGCATCCACCGTCACCGCCGTGCCCACCATCACCACCAGCGCCGGGCGCGGCGGCCCGGCAGCGAGCACGCGCCCCCGCGCGCCGATCAGCGCCACCCAGCGGTCGGCGCCCAAGCGGTTCGGGTGGTCGTAGCCGTTGCTCACGCCGGCCTCGTGCGCCGAAGGCACCACCCAGCGCGGCGGCAGGTCTTCGTCGCCTGACCACAGGCCGAGTTGCTCTTCGACGCGCCGGCGCACGGCGTCGCCGGCGACGATGCAGCCGAGCATGGTCTGCGGCGCTGGCAGCGTGCGCCAGTCCTTCTCGCTCAGTTCGTCGATGGTCTCCAGGAACGCCGCGCCTTGCTGCTCGAGCGTGCGGCCGGCGTCGTACAGCGCCCATTTCAGGCGCGTGTTGCCGACATCCAAAGCCAGGAAGCTCATGGACCGCGAGGCTAGCAGCCTTGGCGTGGCATCATCGCCCGGTTGACGTTGACGTAAACGTCAATTGCTCTCGAGCCAGAGGCCCACCATGACCGACCTGTCCGCCGAATTCAAGGCGCTTGCCGACTACCGCCCGACGAACAAGGTGCGCTTCGTCACCGCCGCCAGCCTGTTCGACGGCCACGACGCCGCGATCAACATCATGCGGCGCATCCTGCAAGGCATGGGCGCGGAGGTGATCCACCTCGGCCACAACCGTTCGGTCGACGAAGTGGTGACGGCGGCCGTGCAGGAAGACGTACAGGGCATCGCGATCAGCAGCTACCAGGGTGGGCATGTCGAGTACTTCAAGTACATGGTCGACCTGCTGAAGAGCCGCGGCGGCGCCAACATCCAGGTTTTCGGCGGCGGCGGTGGCGTCATCGTGCCGAGCGAAATCCGCGAGCTGCAAGGCTACGGCGTGGCACGCATCTACAGCCCCGAAGACGGCCAGCGCATGGGCCTGGCCGGGATGATCGGCGAGATGGTGATGCGCGCAGACACCGACCTGTCGGCTGCGGCGCCAACCTCGATCGAGGCGCTGCGCGGCGCTGGTGAAGCGCCTTGGCGAGCGCTGGCGCAGGCCATCACGGCGCTGGAAAACGGCCGCGCCGATCCATCGTTCAAGGCCGCGCTGCTGGCCGCCGCATCCACTGCGAAGACCCCCGTGCTCGGCATCACCGGCACCGGCGGCGCGGGCAAGAGTTCGTTAACGGACGAGCTGATCCGCCGGCTGCGGCTGGACCAGGCCGACGCGTTGCGCATCGCGGTGATCTCGATCGACCCCTCGCGCCGCAAGAGCGGCGGTGCGCTGCTCGGCGACCGCATCCGCATGAACGCGATCTCACCGTGGAGCCAGGGCCCCAAAGTCTTCATGCGGTCCCTGGCCACACGCGACTTCGGCAGCGAGATCAGCCAGGCGCTGCCCGATGTGCTGGCCGCGTGCAAGGTGGCGGGCTTCGACCTGATCGTCGTCGAGACCTCGGGCATCGGCCAAGGCGATGCGGCGATCGTGCCGCTGGTCGATGTGCCGATGTACGTGATGACGCCGGAGTTCGGCGCCGCCAGCCAGCTCGAGAAGATCGACATGCTCGACTTCGCCGAGTTCGTGGTCATCAACAAGTTCGACCGCAAAGGTGCCGCCGACGCGCTGCGCGACGTGGCCAAGCAAGTGCAGCGCAACAAGGAGGCGTGGAAGACACCGGCCGAGCAGATGCCGGTGTTCGGCACCATGGCCAGCCGCTTCAACGACGATGGCGTGACGGCGCTGTACCAGGCGCTGCTGCCGCGCCTGGCCACACTCGGCTTGAACGTCGGCGAGAGTCGGCTGCCGAAAGTCGACACGCGCCACAGCACGCACCAGGTACCGATCGTGCCCGGCGCGCGCGCGCGGTATCTGGCCGATATCGCCGACAGCGTGCGCGGCTACCGCCGGCAAGCGCACGCGCAATCGCGGCTGGCGCGCGAAATCCAGCAACTGCGCGCCTCGGCAGCGATGCTCGTGGTCGGCAAGCCCGACAAGCCACGCGCCGCCGAGGCCGCGATCAACCTCGCCGAGCAGCGCGAGACCCAATTCGATCCCCAGGCCAAAAAACTCCTCGCGATGTGGCCAGACATGCAAAGAGCCTATGCCGGCGACGAGTACGTGGTGAAGATCCGCGACAAGGAAATCCGCACCTCGCTGACGCACACCACGCTCTCGGGCAACAAGATCAGAAAGGTCGTGCTGCCGCGCTACGAATGCCACGGCGAGCTGTTGAAGTGGCTGCTGCTGGAGAACGTGCCCGGCAGCTTCCCCTACACCGCGGGCGTGTTCGCGTTCAAGCGCGAAGGCGAAGACCCGACGCGCATGTTCGCCGGCGAAGGCGATGCCTTCCGCACGAACCGCCGCTTCAAGGTGGTGAGCGAAGGCCTGCCGGCAAAGCGCCTGTCCACCGCCTTCGACAGCGTCACGCTGTACGGCAACGACCCCGATCTGCGCCCCGACATCTACGGCAAGGTGGGCAACTCGGGCGTCTCGATCGCCACGCTGGACGACATGAAGGTGCTGTACTCAGGCTTCGATCTGACGAACCCGTCCACCTCGGTCAGCATGACCATCAACGGCCCGGCACCGACGATCCTGGCGATGTTCATGAACACCGCGATCGACCAGAACCTGGACCGCTTCAAGGCCGACAACGCGCGCGAGCCTACCGACACCGAAGCCGCGAAGATCCGCGAATGGACGCTGGCCAATGTGCGCGGCACGGTGCAGGCCGACATCCTCAAAGAAGACCAGGGCCAGAACACCTGCATCTTCTCCACCGAGTTCAGCCTGAAGGTGATGGGCGACATCGCCGAGTACTTCGTGCACCACGACGTGCGCAATTTCTATTCGGTGAGCATCTCCGGCTATCACATCGCCGAGGCCGGCGCGAACCCGATCAGCCAGCTCGCGTTCACGCTCAGCAACGGCTTCACCTTCGTCGAAGCCTATCTGGCGCGCGGCATGCACGTCGACGATTTCGCGCCGAACCTGAGCTTCTTCTTCAGCAACGGCATGGACCCCGAATACACCGTGCTCGGCCGCGTGGCGCGGCGCATCTGGGCGGTGGCGATGCGCGACCGCTATGGCGCCAGCGAGCGCAGCCAGAAGCTCAAATACCACGTGCAGACCTCGGGCCGCAGCCTGCATGCGCAGGAGATCGCCTTCAACGACATCCGCACCACGCTGCAGGCGCTGATCGCGGTCTACGACAACTGCAATTCATTGCACACCAACGCCTACGACGAAGCGATCACGACGCCGACCGAAGAGAGCGTGCGCCGGGCGATGGCGATCCAGATGATCATCAACCGCGAGTGGGGCCTGGCGAAGAACGAGAACCCGAGCCAGGGCGCTTTCGTGATCGACGAACTCACTGATCTCGTCGAAGCCGCGGTGCTGAAGGAGTTCGAAAGCATCGCCGAACGCGGCGGTGTGCTCGGCGCGATGGAGACCGGCTACCAGCGCGGCAAGATCCAGGAAGAGTCGATGCACTACGAGATGCAAAAGCACACCGGCGAGTACCCGATCATCGGCGTGAACACCTTCCGCAACCCGCATGGCGAGCCGGTGCCCGAGCACATCGAACTGGCGCGTTCCACCGACGAAGAGAAGCAGTCGCAGCTGAAGCGCCTGGCCGACTTCCACGCGCTGCACGCGGCGCAGTCCCCGGCGATGCTGGCGCGGCTGCAGCGCGCGGTGATCGACAACAAGAATGTCTTCGAGGTGCTGATGGAGGCGGTGCGCTGCTGCTCGCTGGGGCAGATCACGAATGCGCTGTTCGAGGTGGGGGGGCAGTACCGGCGGAGTATGTGATTTGCCGGGCTACGTGCCGGGAATCCTGCCCTGTCCGTTCTCGAACCACGCAGCATCGAAGCCGTCAGCCAGCAGGATGCACCGCAGTGAGCAACGACCGAGTTCGTTGAGGCGGCGCACATACTTCGTCAGCGTCCGCTCATCCTCGGTCAACACGTGCGTCAGCGATTCACAGACCGCTTGCGCAATCAGCTTCACGTCATCCTTGACCGCAACGCGGTCGTCGCCGGCGTCGCGGCGAAAGTCGCGCAGCAGCAAACCCGCGGTCATGGCGTGATCGATGTTGAACGGCAGCACCTCGAAGTTGCGCAGCGGCAGGTCAGTGACCGCCTGTCCAACCTGGAACTCCGAGGCCACGATCGCCGAAAGATACAGCGGAACGCCGCGCCCGAGCGCGTCGAGGTAGTAGTGCTTGGCCACCACGTGATTGGCGCGCGCCGGATCGGCCAGCGAAATCAGGAAGCTGGTATCGACGAGCAAGGCACTCAAGCGTCGTTTCCTCGCAGGCTCTCGACCCAGGCCGAGGCATCGTCCACGTCCTTCCAGGCCTTCGCGCCGCGCTCGGTGAGGCGAGCGAATTCGCGTTCGTCAAACCGCCACTCGTGCTCGACGAACTCGATGAGCCGCGCGCTGCGGTACTCGCGCGACACGACGTTGTACTCCGCAGTGATGCGCACCATCGCCGGCTTGTAGAGGCGATTGCGCTTGTCGTCGCGCAAGACCTTTCGGTCGGTCTCCACGGTGAGCCGCTTGCCATCGGGCAGCCGAATGTGAGCGTTGGGCGTGCCGGCACCGCCCAAGTCCTCGATCTCACCTCGAAAGTAGCGCTCGACGCGCACCCACTGGTCGGCATCGTCGGCACGGTAATCGCTGTTCGCGCTCACCACCACCGGCCGGGCCAGGCCGGCCGACTGGATCTCGACGCGCAGGCCCCGCCGCGCGCGGGCTTGCGCTTGCCAGCGCTCGATCACCTTGCGGCGGCGCGGATTCAGACCATCGAGCAGCTCGCTGTCGGCAAGTGAGCGCAGGTCGGCCCACAAGCCCGGATCGGCCAGCGGCACCGTCTGCAGCGCCAGCGACCCCGTCACGACCGCCACATCCACGGCAGAAAGCTCGGGCGGGCCGTCGTCGCCGCGAAGGAACTCGTCTGCGTCCCTGGCAAAGGCGCGCAGCGTGGACAGCGGGACCCGCTGTGGGCTCACGTCGTAGCCTGCCGATTCGTCATGCCAGGCGATGAGGATGCTTTGTGCTTCCATGGCCTGCGGATTGTGCGGCGTGGCAGCGCAAACCGGGTCCAGTACTAGCGCGGACCGCCGCGCAGTTCATCGATGAGCGCCATCGTCTCCACGCTCACCCGCACCACGCGCGCGAGCAGGTCGATCACGCGTTCCTTGTGGTGGGCGAAGCGGTAGGTGTCGAACTTCTCTCGGATGGTCGGGTCCTTGGGCTTCTTTTCCTTGTGCTGGTCGAGCACCCAGTCGATGGCGCTGCGGTTGCCAAGCTTGTAGTGCCAGGCATCGGATGGCACGCCGGCGAGCACGGTCTCGCTGTCGATGACGATGCGGCCGGGCATGCCGGGCGCGGCGGCCGGCTCGCTCTTCAGGATGCACTTGGGCGATTGCCCGGCTTCGCGCGCCTTCGTGTCGGCCATGTCGGTGCGCCTCAGCGCCCAAGGCTCGACGCTCTCGTAGCCGATGTGCAGGGCCATCAGCTTCTCGCCCCAGCCGGCCCACTGTTCGAAGTGTGCGATGGTGCTGCCGTACAGCGGGATGCGCGGGACTCGCGCTTCAGGTTCAGCGCGTACTTGTCGCGGTAGACGGGGTCGTGCAGCACGGCATAAACGTAGCGAAAGATGGCTTCCTTGCTGATCGTCGCGGGCTTGCGGCCCTTGCCGGGGTGGTAGTGCTGCTGGAACTGCTTGAGCGCCCAATCTGTGATGTTGTCGTGGCGGCTACCGGCGCCATCTACCAGCCACATCGGCAGCGATTGGGTACCGCCATTTCCCATCTTTAGCAGGCAATAGTCGAAGGGCTGCTTGACAGCCAGCGTTGCAAGCGGATTGGACGAGTCAACGCACAGAAAGGCGATGGTTGGGTTCGAGCCGGCTGCAAAGATGGCCGGTAGCTGGTACTGCACCTCGTTTAGACGACGGTCGAAGTACAGCGAAGCCTGAACGAACGGCCGATACATCGCTTGCCGAGTGAGCGATGCGTCGAATGAATAACGCACCCCGTGGCCAAGGTCTCGCTTCACAGCGCGCGACCACTTGATCGCCGAAGTCAGCCGCTTGGCGATCTCGCTCGCGCTGCCTGTTCCGGCTAGGGCAGCAACGTCCTGGTTGTAGGCGTCAATGAGCCACGTCACCTTCGGCCGGAGAGAGCGCTCGTCGATCGCGTAGACCCACTCGTCGCGGGCAGTGACAACGCCGAGGGAGAACAGCTTGAAGATCGTCCTCGGGTTTGAATCACCTTTGGTCGCTTTCGAGGCGACTGGCATCAGCCCGTCGAAATCATTGTGCGTCTGGTTGATCCACGTTTGCCGAGCGTCCGGCCGAACTTCGTCGAGTCCGAGTTGGAAGACCTTGGCACTCCCCAACCACGCCAACTTCTCCTCCGCCGTCTCCATCTCCGGCCGCCGCGTGTAGAAGATCCGCGCGCCGCGCTTCCCCGCCGCACCCGCCTTCTTCACGAAGAAGCTGATTGCCACGCCGGTCTGGATGCCGAACACGTTGTGCTTCGTCCCGCTGAGCTTCGGGTTGGCGCGAATGTCGCCACCCAGATCGATGACGCGAATTTCAGCGAACTCGGTAGCCACCACCTTGCGGAAGCCATCGAACGTGCGGCTGTCGATGAAGCTGCGGTTGGTGATGAACGCCAACACGCCGTTGGCATCGAGCCGGTCGCTCGCCCAGCGGAAGAATCGCGCATACATGTCGTAGAGCTTGGTCTTCTGCGCCGTGCTCTCGGCGATGTAGGTCTTCTTGATGCGCTGGTCGATGGCCGGGTACTCACGGTTCTTGTTGTTGTCGTTCTCGTTGGCCTGGTTCGCGTTGTACGGCGGGTTGCCGATAATCACGCTGATCTTGCGGCTGTTCTGGCGCTTGATGCGCGCCACGTTCTCTTCGCTCACGCTGCCGAAGAGGTCTGCAGTGGTGCCGTGCGCGGCGGTGTGCAGGCCTACGTTGTCCAGCGTGTCGACGAAGCACAGATTGGGGAAGTCTTCGTACTCGCCGGAGATGGCGGCATAAGTGGCCTCGATGTTGAGGTTGGCCACGTAGTACGGGAGGATTGCCACTTCGTTGGCGTGCAGTCCTTCCCTGTACTTGCGCTCCAGCTTCTTCGGCTGGCCGCGGAAGTGCTCAAGAAGCTCGCAGATGAAGGTGCCGGTCCCGGTGGCCGGGTCGAGAATCTCGACGTCCTTGTCGATCAAATTGCGGCCGAAGTGCTGCTCGCACAGCCAGTCGGCGCCCTCGATCATGAAGCGCACGATCTCGCCAGGGGTGTACACAACGCCCAGCCGGTCGGCGGCTTTGCGGTTGTATTCCTTGTAGAAATTCTCGTAGATGACCTTCAGGAAGGTCTGCTTCTCGTGGTGGCTGGAGATCTGCGCCGCGGTGGCACGGATGGCGGCGTAGTAGGGCTCGAGCGCCTTCAGCGTGCTCTTCTTCAGGCCGCCCTTGAAGAAGGTGTCTTCCAGCTTGTACAACTCGCGAGCCACGTTGTTGTGGCGGTGGTAGTCGCTCTCATCGAAGACCTTGGCGAAGATCTCCTCGGTGAGGATGTGCTGGATGAGCATCTCGCGCACGTCCGCCTCGCCGAGGCTGGGGTTGATGGCATCCTGCGCGTGCTGAAGGAACGCGGCGGCGGCCTTGCGGAACACGGGGTTGCCTGCCTGTTGGGACTGGATCATCTCGCGCAGGCCCTTCAACACCGCGGGCAGGTCGGTCTTGAACTGCGCCACGGCCTTGCGGAAGTCGGCGATCTCGGGCCGCTCGTAGGCGAAGAAGAGCTTGAGCAGCTTCTCCAGCGCCGCCACGTCGGTGACGCCGCAGCGCATCACCTCCTGCGCGCGCTGGATCAGGACAGCTTGCCTGCTGTCCTCGAAAACGATGTTGTCTCGCGGGTAGCCGCGCTTGAATTTGACCGCGATCTCGGCGTCGAGATCGTCGTGGCTGTCCTTGGCTTCCCAGTAGCCGAAGGGCACCCGCAGTTCGTGCAGCAGGGCGCCATCGACGTAACGCTTCTCCTTGGTCAGCGTGTCGAGCTTGAACTGCGGCACGAAAGTCAGGTCGTGCTGGCGGCCCCAGCCTTTGAGCAGGTCCTTGAAAGCCTCGCTGACGATGCCCTCCCTGAGTTCACCGGAGACCTTCTTCAGCCGATCGAGATCGGCGAGATATTGATTGATGAGAACCTGGCTCATGCTCTTGTCGCTCCCTCAGTCATTTCAGCACAGTAAACGGCACAGACCGCGCTCGAGGAAGCGAGCCGGCCGGTGGCCGGCCCTCCAGACTGATGATCAACCGCCGAACGGGTGAGGGGCTTGCGAAGAACGAGAACCCGAGCCAGGGCGCTTTCGTGATCGACGAACTCACCGATCTCGTCGAAGAAGCGGTGCTGAAGGAGTTCGAAAGCATCGCCGAACGCAGCGGTGTGCTCGGCGCGATGGAGACCGGCTACCAGCGCGGCAAGATCCAGGAAGAGTCGATGCACTACGAGATGCAAAAGCACACCGGCGAGTATCCGATCATCGGCGTGAACACGTTCCGAAATCCGCATGGTGACCCGGTGCCCGAACACATCGAGTTGGCGCGTTCCACCGACGAAGAGAAGCAGTCGCAGCTCGCGCGGCTGGCGGATTTCCACGCGCGCCAAGCGGCGCAATCGCCGGCAATGCTGGCGCGGCTTCAGCAGGCAGTGATCGACAACCGCAACGTCTTCGAAGTGCTGATGGACGCGGTGCGCGTGTGCAGCCTCGGGCAAATCACGAATGCGCTGTTCGAGGTGGGGGGGCAGTACCGGCGGAGCATGTGAGGCCCGACAGGGCCCACCCCGATAGACACCGCCCGCCCTGCTGCCGACCATGCAGTCCATGTTGCTGCGCCTGGCCCTCGGCCTGCTGATCCTCGTCGCCGCGCTCGCGGCCTACCTGTTCCTGTGGCCGGTGCCGGTGGACCCGGTGACGTGGCAGGCGCCCCCGGCGCCGGGCTACCAAGGCCCCCACGCCGTCAACCAGCGTCTGGCCCAGCTGCAGCACCTGCCGCTGGAAGGCGACATCGGCCCAGAGCATGTGGTGGTGCGCGAAGACCGCGGCCAGCCCTGGGTCTACATGGCGGTGGCCACCGCCGACGGGGCGCGCGGGCGCATCGTGCGCATCAAGCCCGACGGCACCGACCGCGAGGTGGTCTTCGACTCGGGCGGCCGGCCGCTCGGTTTCGACTTCGATGCCGAGGGCCTGCTCATCGTCGCCGACCCGATGTGGGGCGACCATGGCGCACTGCTGCGCGTGAAGGGCAAAGGCGCAGGCTCGCAGATCACGCCGCTGGTGGACAACCTGGCCGGCGACCCGATCCGCTATGTCGACGCGGTGATCATCGCCAAGAGCGGCCGCATCTACTTCACCGACGCGTCGCGCCGCTTCGGCGCCAAGGATTGGGGCGGCACCTTCCAGGCGAGCATCTACGACATCCTCGAGCACCAGTGCACCGGGAGGCTGATCGAACACGATCCGGCGACGCGCCAGACACGCCAGATGATGACCGGCCTGTGCTTCCCCAACGGCGTGGCCCTGTCGGCCGATCAACGCCACCTGTTGCTGGCCGAGACCGGCGAGTACCGCATCTGGAAGGTCTCGATCGAAGCACGCGGCGTCGACGCGCGCGCCGCCGTGGCCGCGCCCACCGACGCGGCGCGCGTGCTCATCGCCAACCTGCCCGGCTACCCCGACAACGTGATGCGCGGCCAGGACGGCCGCTACTGGACCGGCTTGACCAAACCGCGCGGCGCCTTCATCGACGACAACGCAGGCAAGCCCTGGATGCGTTCGCTCGCGCTGCGCTTGCCGAAAGCGCTGTGGCCGGTCCCGCCGGCTTACGGCCATGTCTTCGCGTTCGACGAAAACGGCAAGGTGCTCGCCGACCTGCAAGACCCGAGCGGCGCCTACCCCGAGACCACCGCCGTCACCGAGACCGACGATCGGCTGTATATCCAGAGCCTGCATTCGAAGACGCTGGGTGTGCTGGAGAAGAAGCCCGAGCTGCTCAAGTCGGGACCTTGACCGCCTCGCGCCTCACGGTCGCCGGGCAGTCCTCCTGCGCCACCACAGCGCGTAGGCACCGATGTTGACTGCGAGCACGATCACCGCCAAGACGCCTTGCACCTCGCGCGTGAGTCCGTCGGGGTAGATCAGCGGCAGCAGGTAGTGCTCGACGAATCCCCCGGCGTAGCCACCCTGCCCGGCGCGCTCGCGGAAGTGGTTCTCCCAGGTCGTGAGCGGGCACAGCCTGCCGCTGGCTTCGACGAACACCGCCCAGGCCGCGCACGGCAGTTGCACCCACGGCACCCAGCGCCAGGCGAGCGCGAGCAGCCCGCCGAGCAGTGCGAAGACGATGAACAAACCGTGCAGCACGAGCAGTGCGTCGGCGGCGATGCGCTCAGCCATGGCCGATTGTCAAGCGCTCATCCAAGGGGGCGGTACGACCCTTGCTTGCTTACGTGGCGACACAGCGCCGTCACAGAATGGCGCTGACATCGCTGGTTTGATCTTCAGGAGCACCCCTTTGGCCATCTCGCGCGGCGGCATCGCCTTCGTCGGCTACAACGCCGACGGCAACGACAACATCGCCTTCGTGGCGCTGCAAGACATCGCCTCCGGCGAAGAGCTGCTGTTCGGCGACAACGAATGGGACGGTGTCGCCTTCAATACCGGCGAGGGTCTGATGCGCTGGACGGCCACCGCGGCGATCACGGCCGGCACCGTGGTGCGCATCGACAACATCGGCGCCGGCACCATCGGCACCAGCCACGGCACGGTGGTGGCGGTCGGCACCCGGCCGGCGCTGGCCGCCGACAACGAGGTGCTGTACGCCTTCCAGGGCAGCGTCGCCGCACCGAGCTTCGTCACCGCGGTGGCCAACAGCGGCTTTGATACCGCGGCGCGCGGGGTGCTCACCGGCACCGGCCTGACGGCAGGCGTCGATGCGCTGAACCTGGCCACGGTCGATGCCGGTGCCGACATCGGCGCCTACACCGGCGCACGCAGCGGGCTGGCCAGCTTCGACGCCTACCGCGCGCTGCTCAACAACGCCGGCAACTGGATCACCCAGGACGCCGCCGGCGACCAGGGGATCGATGGCGTCGCCCCCGACATTCCATTCGACAACACTCCATTCACCGTCGGCGGCGGCACGCCCAGCGTGACGCTCACGCTCTCTAGCGCCACCGGCAGCGAGGCAGCAGCCACCGTGGTCACGCTCACCGCCACCGCCAGCGCCGCGGTGGCCGGTGACCAGACGGTGAACGTCGACGTCAGCGGCAGCGGCATCACGGCAGGTGACTACGTGCTCAGCGCGACGACGATCACGATCGCCAGTGGCGCGACGAGCGGCGTTGTCACGTTCACGATCGTCGACGATGCCGACAGCGAAGGTCCGGAGACCGCCAACCTCGCGCTCAGCGGCCCGAGCGCCGGCATCGTGCTCGGCAGCCCCTCGAGCCGCCCGCTGTTGATCGAAGACAACGACGCGCCGCCGCAGGTCAACCTGTCGCTCTCGGCGACCAGCGGCAGCGAAGCCGCGGCCACCACGATCATCATCAGCGCCACCGCCACGCAGCCGGTGGTGGGCGACCAGACCGTGCTGCTGTCAGTCGCCGGCAGCGGCATCACGGCGTCGGACTACTGGCTGTCGAACACTTTGATCACCATCCGCTCGGGCCAGACCAGCGGCTCGGTGACGTTCACGATCAACGACGACGCTGCGGTCGAGGGCGCCGAGAGCGCGCTGCTGTCGATCGGCAGCCCGAGCAGCGGCGTGACGCTGGGCACGACGACCAGCGCCAGCCTTTCGATCGCGAACCACGACGGCAGCCTGCTCACCAAGGTCGGCAGCGCCACCAGCGCCACAGCCTCCGAGATCCCCGCCTTCGACCCCGGCAGCGACCGCGTCTATGTGGTCGCCGGCAGCACCGTCAACGTCTACCAGATGGATGGCAGCGGCGCGCTCGCATCGTTGGGATCGCTGGCCCCTGGCTTCGTGGTGCCGCCGGGGTTGAGCGCGGCGCCGAACAGCGTGGCGATCAAGGGCGGCCTGGTTGCGGTGGCCTACGAGCTGAAGGACAGCACCTCGGGCGCGCACCAGAACGGCCGCGTGAGCTTCTTCAACGCCGCCGACGGCAGCTTCGTGAACTCGGTCGAGGTCGGCGCGCTGCCCGACATGCTGATCTTCACGCCCGATGGGCTGAAGCTGCTGGTGGCCAACGAAGGCGAGCCGAACAGCTACGGACAGCCGAACTCGTTCGACCCGGAAGGCTCGGTGAGCATCGTCGACCTCGCCGGCGGCGCCGCCGCAGCGACGGTCGTCACGGCCGACTTCATTGATTTCAACGACGACGCCGCGAGCTTGAAAGCCGCCGGCGTGCGCCTGTTCGGCCCCGGCGCCAGCGTCGCGCAAGACCTCGAGCCCGAGTACATCACGATCACGTCCGACGGCGCCACGGCCATCGTCACGCTGCAGGAGAACAATGCCGTGGCGGTGGTCGACATCGCCAGCGCCACGATCACCGACGTGCTGCCGCTGGGCACGAAAGACCACAGCCTGCCCGGCAACGGCCTGGACGCCAGCGACCGCGACGGCCCGAGCGGCAGCACCGCAGTGAGCATCCGCAACTGGCCGGTGCAGGGCCTGTTTCAGCCCGACGCGATCACCAATTTCAGCGTCGGCGGCCAGCTCTTCTTCGTCACCGCCAACGAAGGCGATGCGCGCAGCTACACCGGCTTCAGTGAAGAAGTCCAGGTCGGTGCGGCCGGCTACGTGCTCGACCCGACGGCGTTCCCCGACGCAGCAACGCTCAAGAACAACGCCAACCTCGGCCGCCTTCAGGTCACCAACGCCAGCGGCGACACCGATGGCGACGGCGACTTCGATGTCATCTCCGCCTTCGGCGCACGCTCGTTCACGATCTGGGACAGCGCCGGCACCCGCATCTTCGACAGCGGCGACCAGCTCGAGCAGATCACGGCCACACGCGTGCCCACGGTCTTCAATTCCAATGGCAGCGCGGCCACGTTCGACACGCGCAGCGACAACAAAGGCCCCGAGGCCGAGGCGGTGGTGATCGGCCAGGTCGGCAGCCGCCTGCTGGCTTTCGTCGGGCTGGAGCGGGTCGGCGACATCATCGTCTTCGATGTCACCAACCCCGCTGTGCCGAGCTTCGTGCAGTACATCAACCTGCCCGAAGACGTGTCGCCCGAAGGCCTGGCTTTCGTGCCGGCCGCCGACAGCCCGACGGGCAAGCCGCTGCTCATCACCGCCAACGAAATCAGCAACACGGTGGTGGTGTTCCAGATCGAGGTGCCGCTGCGCATCGCGCAGATCCAGGGCGCGGCGCACCTCTCGCCGCTGCTCGGCAGCGCCACCGGCACCGCTGCGGTGCGCGGCGTCGAAGGCATCGTCACCGCGATCGGCAGCAACGGCTTCTGGATCCAGGACCCGCTGCCCGACGGCAATGTCGCCACCTCGGAAGCGATCTTCGTCTTCACCGGCACGAGCTCGCCGATCAAGGACGCACGCACCGTCGGCGAGCCGGTGCGCGTCAGCGGCACGGTCACCGAGTTCCGCCCCGGCGGCAACCCCGACAACCTGACGATCACCGAGATCGTCAGCAACGGCTCGGTGCAGGCGCTGGTCGTCGAGCCCTGGGCTGGCGCACCGGCCGGCGGCATCAGCCCGATCGTGATCAACGTCGACCGCACGCCGCCGAGCACGGCGATCAACAACGACGGCAGCGTCAACGTCGAAACCGGCGGTGACTTCGACCCGAGCACCGAAGGCATCGACTTCTGGGAAAGCCTGGAGGGCATGCGCGTGCAGGTGAACGCACCCACCGCGGTGTCGCCGACGATCAACAACGGCACGTCGCAGGAAATCTGGGTGGTGGCCGATGGCGGCGCGGCAGCCACGGGCATCACCGAGCGCGGCGGCATCGGCATCTCGGCCGGCGATTTCAACCCCGAGCGCATCCAGCTCGACGACCTGATCAATTCGCTGGTGATGCCTGCGGTGGATGTGGGCGCCAAGCTGTCCAGCGTGGTCGGCATCGTGCACTACGACTTCGAGAACTTCGAACTGCTCGTGCCGGCGGTGCCCAGCGTGGTCGAAGCCTCGACGTTAACGCGCGAGGTGACTGATCTGGCCGGCGGCACCGACCGGCTGCGCGTGGCCACCTTCAATGTCGAGAACCTCGACCCCGGCGACGGCGCGGTCAAGTTCAACGCGCTGGCGCAGGCCATCGTCACCAACCTGCGCGCGCCGCAGATCATCAACCTCGAAGAAGTGCAGGACAACAACGGCGCCACCAACAACGGCGTGGTCGACGCCGACGTGACCTTGCAGACGCTGGTCGACGCCATCGTCGCCGCCGGCGGCCCGCGCTACGAGTGGCGCCAGATCAACCCCGGCAACAACCTGGACGGCGGCGAGCCCGGCGGCAACATCCGCGTGGTGTTCCTGTTCGACCCGGCGCAGGTCGGCTTCGTCGAGAGTTCGCTGGCGCGCATCACCGACACCACGCCCGGCGACGGCGATGCGTTCGCGAACAGCCGCAAGCCTTTGGTCGGCACCTTCACCTTCAATGGCGAAGCGGTGACGCTGATCGGCAACCACTTCAACTCCAAAGGCGGCGACGGACCGCTGTTCGGACCCACGCAGCCGCCGGTGCTGGGCAGCGAAGTGCAACGCGTGCAGCAGGCCACGGTCGTCAAGGACTACGTGCAAGGCCTGCTCGCCACCGACCCCGAGGCCAAGGTGCTGGTGCTCGGCGACCTGAACGACTTCGAGTTCTCGACGCCGTTGACCATCCTCGAGAGCGCCGGCCTCACCTCGCTGATCGAAACGCTGCCGGCAAACCAGCGCTACACCTACAACTTCGAAGGCAACGCGCAGGCGCTGGACCACATCATGGCCTCGAGCAGCCTGAGCTCGCTGCTGCGCGGCTACGACGTGGTGCACATCAACTCCGAGTTCGGCACACAGGTCAGTGACCACGATCCGGTCGTCGCGCAGTTCCTCGTCGAGCGCGACGGTTTGGTGATCGACGGCACCCCCGGGCGCGACACCCTGAACGGCGGCCCCGGTGCCGACACCATCACCGGCGGCGCGGGCCGCGATACGCTCAGCGGCGGCGCCAGCGGCGACCGATTCGTCTACCGGAGCCTGCTCGACGCCAGCGACCTGATCACCGATTTCCAGATCGGCAGCGACCGGCTTGTCATCGATGCGCTGCTGGCCAGCGTGGGCTACGGCGGCTCCACGCCGGTGGCCGACGGCTACCTGTCGATCAACGCCTCGGCCACGCGCACGCTGGTGCTGTTCGACGCCGACGGCAGCGCCGGCAGCGGTGCCCCGCGCGCGTTGGTCGAGCTGGTGGGCGTGAGCGCGCCTTCGGCCGACGTGCTGCTCGACCCCAGCCTCGGCGCTTGACGCACAGGAGAACCACACACCATGAAGAACTTCATCACCGCCCTGGCCGGACTGGCCCTCATCGGTGCCGCGCAGGCCGCGCCGGTCGCCTACGACTTCAGCGTCACCATCGACACCGTGGGCACGCCGTACAGCGGGCAGACCTTTCTCGGCAGCTTCGCGTACGACGACGCAGCACCCAGCGGCATCGGGCCGGGCGGCGAATCGCTCTTTGCGCTGACCGGTTTCAGTTTCGACTTCGACCGACCGTATGCGATCACCGATCTGAACTATGGCGACGCGGCCTTCGACGGCACCCGCTTCATCGGGTTGGATGCCGGCGCACTGCCATGGGCTTTCCTGCCCGAGATCGGCGGTGGTGCGCCGTTCTTCGCGTTCGATTTCGGAGCGCCGAATGCGGGCAACGGCAGCATCGTCTACCGGCGCGTGGCAGTGCCCGTTCCCGAGCCGCTGAGCGCCGCGCTGCTGGCGGTGGCGCTGGCGGGCCTGGCGGGCACGATCCTTTCACGACGGCGCCCTTAGGCCGAACAGGGCCCGGCGTGCGGGCAGCCGGCACTCCCGTCGATACTCCGCCGATGCCCCGCGCCGCCGACACCGCCGCCCTGCGCCTGGCACGCCGCGCCTGGCGGCTGTTGCACCTGGATGCCGCAGAATGCCTGCGCCTGGCCGAGCGCGCGTTGCAACAGGCGCAAGCGCGGCAAGACGCTCCCGCCGAGGCCTGGGCACTGCTCACGCGCGGCTTTCATCGCTTGTATTTCGACGCACCCGCCGAGGCAATGGCCGAGCTGAAAGAGGCCGAACAAGGCTTCGCGATGCTGGCCGACCGGCCCGGGCAGATCCTGGCCAGCGCCGGCATGGCGCGCGCGCTGTGGCGCATCGGCCAGGTGCAGCAAGCGCTGGACCTGCTGCTGCCGCTGCGTGACGAAGGTGTGCGGCTGTTGAAACACGAGCAACGCGGCGTGCTGCTCAACGCCATCGCAGGCTGCCATTCGGCACAGGGCCGCTCGGAGCAGGCGTTTGCCTACATGTACGAAGCGCTGCGCGACGCCGGCCCGTCGCGCGCGCATGGCTTCGACGCGGTACTGCATTGCAACCTCGGCCACGAATTCCTGCAGCTCGGCGACAACGAAGAAGCGCTGGAGCAGACCGAACGCGGCCTTGCGCGCTGCGCGGGCCTGGCCAACAGCAAGCTGGTCAGCGTGCTGCTCATCAACCGCGTGGTCTGCCTGACCGAGCTGAAGCGCTCCGGTGAAGCCCTGCTCAGCGTGCACCAGGTCTGCGCGCTGCCCACCGGCCACGCCGGGCGCGGCACCAACGCGCTGCACCACGAGACGCTGGCACTGGCTGCGCTGCGCGCCGGCGACCTGGCGCTCGGCGGCGAACTGGTGCACAAGGCGCTGGCCAGCGGCGCGGTGACGCTGCCTGACGAGCGTGTCGAGCTGGCCTCGGCGCAAGCGCTGCTGGCGTGCGGCCAGGGCGACATCGACGCCGGGCTGCGCGCGCTT
>JANNQO010000122.1:0-16305 GCA_031400795.1 Rubrivivax sp.
CCGTTGTCGCCGGGTCGTCGCGCTGCGCCGCGGTGAAGCTGATCACCGCCTGCAGGCCCTGCGCCAGCGTTGCATCGCCGGCGCGGGCGAGCACATGGGCATCGACGAGCAGGCGCTGGAGCCGCTCTTCGTGCGCGTTCAGCGCCTGCCGCTGCCGCGCCGCGAGCGTGAAGAAGCGCGCGAGCTGTTCGGCGACGTAGTTGGATCTTCGCCCCGGTGGCGATCCAGATCAGCAAGGCCTACGGCATCGATCCTTTCCAGATGGGTCTGGTGATGGTGATGTGCAACCAGATCGGCGCCGTGTCGCCACCCACCGCGCCGCTGCTGTTCATCACCACCGGCATCGCGCAATGTTCGTACGCCGAAGTGAACCGGCATGTCTGGTGGTTCATGCTCGCCGAAACGTTGGTGTTGCTGCTGGTGATCTTCATTCCGGGCCTGGCATCGTGGATACCGCAATACTTTCTCGGCTGAGCGTCTGCTCGGGCGTTGTCGACGGGTGATCTGTATGACCCGCGCCACCGTCTTCCTGACCCACGGCCCGAGCGCGCTGGCGCACTACTACGGCCCCCGTGCACTGGCAGCACTCGAAGCGGTGGCCGACGTTCGGCGTCGCAGCGACGATTCGCCATGGACACCGCAAGCACTGGCCGTTGCGGCGCAGGACTGCGACATCATCGTCAGCGATCGAAGCGCCAAAGGCGGCGCCGAGTTGCTGCGCGCGTTGCCGCGGCTCGTGGCCTTTTGCCGCTGCGCGGTGGACATCCGCAACGTCGACGTCGCCGCGGCCAGCGAGCAGGGCATCCTCGTCACGCGGGCCAGCGCCGGCTTCATGACCTCGGTGGCCGAGTGGGTGGTCGGCGTGATGATCGACCAGAGCCGCCACATCAGCCGCTCGGTGCTGCAGTACCGGGCTGGCGAGACACCGGCGATCACGATGGGCCGCGAACTGCGCGGCTCAGTGCTCGGCCTGGTGGGCTACGGGCAGATCGGCCGCACGCTGGCCGACATCGCGCTCGCGCTGGGCGTGCGCGTGCTGGTGCACGACCCGCATGTCGCGGTGGCCCACCCGGCGCTGCGCGCGGTGAGTCTGGACGAGCTGCTGGCACAAGCTGACCACGTGGTCTGCCTGGCGCTGGCCACGCCGGCCACCGAGAACCTGTTCGGCGCGGCGCAGTTTGCGGCGATGAAGCGCGACGCCGTCTTCATCAACGCATCGCGCGGCAACCTGGTCGATGAAGCGGCGCTGCTGCGCGCGCTGGACACTGGCCTGATCGCTGGCGCCGCGCTCGACGTCGGCCGCGGGCCGGACCAGATGCCCAGCCCTGCCCTGGCCCGCCACCCGCGGGTCGTGGCCACGCCGCACATCGGGGGCCTGACGCCCGCGGCGATCGAGCACCAGTCGATGGAGACCGTGGCGCAGGTGACGGCCCTCTTGCAGGGCCGCGTGCCCGAGGGCGCGGTGAACGCGGCGCAGGCCACACGCTGGCAGGCCTGGGTGCAGCAGCAGGGGCGGCCGGCATGACGGCCTCGATGCCCGCGCTGGCATGCGACTGCCACGTCCACATCTACGAAGACCGCTTCCCGCTTGCGCCGGCGGCCACCTTCAAGCCGCCGCATTCGCCGGTGGCCGATTACCTGCGGATGCAGGCCGCGCTGGGGCTGTCGCGCGTGGCGCTGGTGCAACCCACCGGCTACGGCCTGGACAACGCCTGCCTGCTCGAGGCGCTGGCGCGACTGGGCCCGGCTGCGCGCGGCGTGGCCGTCGTGCCTGTCGGCGTGAGCGACACCGAGCTGGCGCGCCTGCATGCCGCCGGCGTGCGCGGCGTGCGCTTCATGATGCTGGCCGGCAGTGGCGGCGCGCTGCCATGGGAGACGCTGGCGCCGCTGGCCGCGCGCATCGCGCCGCTGGGCTGGACGGTCAACCTGCAACTCGACGGCCGCGAGCTACCGCACTACAAGGCGTTGATCGACGGGCTGCCCGGCAAGGTGGTGATCGACCATGTCGGCCGTTTCGTCGTTCCGGTAAAGCCGCAGGACGCGGCTTTTCGCGCCCTGCAGGCCGTGCTCGACCGGCGGCAGCGCTGGGTCAAGCTGTCGGGGCCTTACGAGACCTCGCGCAGCGCAGCGCCGCAGTACGAAGACGTCTCGGTGCTGGCGCGCGCGCTGGTGGCATCGCACCCCGAGCGCTGCCTGTGGGCCAGCAACTGGCCGCACCCGAACCGCAACCCCAAGCCTTCGGACGCCGAGTTGCTGGCGCTGCTGCAGAACTGGGCGCCCGATGAGCCCACACGCCATCGCATCCTGGCCGACAACGCCGCGGCCGCGTTCGGCTTCGAAGGCTGACAGACCTGCGCCGGCGACGAGCGCGGGCTGCTGATCGACGCGAACCGGCGGTGGTCGACGCTCGCACGATCGACCAGCCGCTCGCGCTGGCCGAGCCGACCAGCTGCGGCGCCGATGCAGCCCCTACACTGCCCCGATGAACCGCCCCAACCTCCTCGTCATCCTCATCGACGACCTGCGTTTCGACGAGTTCGGCGCCGGTGGCCACCCCTACATGCGCACGCCGCATATCGACCGCCTGGCGGCCGAAGGCGCGCTCTACGAGCGGGCCTTTCACACCACGCCGATCTGCAGCCCGAACCGGGCTTCGATCGTCAGCGGCCAGTACGCCAGCCGCCACGGCATCATCGACAACGTGGCGCGGGATGCGATGAGCCACCGGCTGCCTAACTACCACCTCGAGCTGCAGCGCCTGGGCTACGACACTGCCCACATCGGCAAGTGGCACATGGGCAACGACGGCATGCCGCGCCCCGGCTACGACCACTGGGTGAGCTACGACGGCCACGGCCGCATCCGCGACCCGCGCCTGAACCACGACGGGCGCTATGTCGAGCACCAGGGCTACATCACCGACATCATGAACGACCTGGCGCTGCAGTGGCTGGACGGCCGGCGCAAGGGCGGCAAGCCGTGGTCGCTGTTCTTCGCACACAAGGCCGTGCACCCTGACGCCGAGCAGCTCGCCGACGGCACGCTCAACATCTCGGCGCAAGGCGGCTACGTGGTGGCCGAGCGCCACCAGAGTCTTTACGACGGCGCGGTCTTCCCGCCGCGTCCCAATGTGATGCCGCCGGCCGAAGCGGCGCGCCGCAAGCCGGCTTGGGCCGAGGCCTTCGAGTTGCGCGGCGAGCCCAAGGCGCAAGCCGTGTTGTCGGCGCTGCACGCGGGCACGCAGGAAGAGATACGCGCCCGCGCCCGCATGATGGCACCGGTGGACGACGGTGTCGGCCGTATCCTCGAGCTGCTCGAGCGCCAGGGCACGCTGGACGACACCTGCATCGTGTTCCTCGGCGACAACGGCTACTTCTTCGGCGAGCACGGCCTCGGGCCCGAGCGCCGTTTCGCCTACGAAGAAGGCATCCGCTCGCCGTTCGTCGTGCGCTACCCGCGGCGCGTCAACGCCGGCTCGCGCCTGAGCCACCTCGTCATTTGCCAGGACATCGCACCCACCTTCGTGCAGCTCGGCGGCGGCAAGCCGGCGGCGCACATCCAGGGCCGCTCGATGCTGCCTTTGTGGACCGCGGGCGGGGCGCGGCGCGTGGCCGGCTGGCGCCGCTCGTTCCTGGTTGAGTACTGGGCCGAGCAGGCGATGCCGTGGCATCCGCTGGATCAACCGCGCGCGCAACGGCGAGCTCGACGAGCTGTACGACCTCGACGCCGACCCCTACGAGATGGACAACCGCATCAGGAGCCGCACGCTGGTGCCGGTGCGCGAGCGTTTGCAGCGCGAACTGCGCAAGCTCGCCGCCGACGCGCTCGGGCTGTAGAGGCGCTGGCGCAACCGCGGCGCAGCGCTGAAGTCAATCCGCCTTCGCGCCCGAAGCCTTGACGATCGGTACCCACCGCGCCAGGTCGTCGGCGAGCAGTTTGCTGAACACCGCCGGCGCGGCGGGCGGCGCCAGCTCGAAGCCCATCGGCCCCAGCTTCTCTTTCGCTTCGGCGCTTGCGAAGATGCGGTTGATGGCGTTGTTCAGCTTCTCCACCACCGCGTCGGGCGTGCCGGCAGGCGCGATGAAGCCGAACCAGGTGTTGACCTCGTAGCCCTTGATGCCCTGTTCGTCCAGCGTCGGCACGCCGGGCAGCAGCGGCGAGCGCGCGAGACTCGTGACGCCCAGTGCGCGCAGCTTGCCGTCCTTGATCTGGCTGATGACGGTGGGCGTGTTGTAGAAGCCCACCGCCACCTCGCCCGGCCGGCTGTAGATCGCCTGGTTGAAGACCAGCGTGCCCTGCGAGGCGAAGGCGATGGTGTAGCCATCAGGGGCGGCGCGTGCCACGTCGCCCATCGCCACCGTGCCGCCGGCGGCGGGCTTGTTCTCGATCACCACCGGCTGGCCGACGATCCGCGCCAGTTCCTGTCCCGCGAACCGTGAAGCGATGTCGGCGGTGCTGCCGGCAGCCAGCGGCACCAGCAGCTTGATCGGGCGGTTCGGGTAGTCCTGGGCCGTGGACAGGGCTGGCAACGCAGCAACAACGCACAGCAGCAGCAGCGCGGCGCGGCGCGGGACGGCGTGACGGTCATTCACAGGCGGTGTCCGTTGTGCTCCTGAGCGGTGCAGCCATCATAGGCTGGGCACCAGCCATGGAAAACCGAACTGGACCAATCGCCGGCCGTTCAATGAAGCTGCTCGACAGCGCTGCTCGGCATGCGCTGACGGAGTCCCTTCCTGAGCCACCCGTGTTCGACAGGTTGACCAGAAGGGGCCAGATCACCCCCGGGCGCGATCGGGATAGGCCTCAGGCGCGGGCGCCGATGACAACGCAGCCGCGATCACGTCATCTTCGGAAGCATTCGCGCCTTCGAACATCATGATCGCCAGTATCTCGCCGCGGTATCGCGACTCGAGGTGCGTCATGGCCAGCGTGTGTGAACGCTGCTCGTTCTGTACACGTCGTCCCTTGTGCAAGCGCGCGTAGCCTGCGTCGGCGTATCCGATCAGCCGCGCCGCGCACTCGTCTCGCCCTTCGGCAATTGCCAGAAGTGCAACGTGATCGAACACCCAGTACGTGAAATCCAGGCCACGCAGCTCATGCAACGCTCGTGCCCAACAATCCCTGGCCGCGCCCAGATCGCCGTGCGCGAACCAGGCGGCTCCCAGGTTCGCCAGTGACCGGCCAAGGTCGTTACGGTGCGAACCTCCCTCGAGTCTTTCGACCGCTTCGTTGCCGACTGCGATGGCCGCCTGGAGGTCGCCGGCCGCGAGCTCGAGATCTGCAATGTGCAGCATGGCACGCGTCTCCCCGAGCCAAGCGCCGCTCCTGCGACATGCAGCGCGCGATCTGATCGCCCACCTCAGCGCTTCACGCAGGTCGCCGGCCAGTTGCGCTGCCCAGGCGTGCGAGCCGCAATACCAGCCGAAGGTCTTGCCGTTCTCGAGTCCTTCGAGCATCGGCTCTACGCGCGCGAGGCAGGCTCGGTGTGACGCGGTGTCGCCCAGCTGGGCGAACGCGGAGGCCAGGCAGAGCATCGCGTTCGCCGCGCCGAGCGGGTCGTTCGTCGCATCGGATGCCGCCACGGCAAGCTCCGCGGCCGTCTTCACGCGCTGCGAGCCGGTGGAGGTTGCGTGGACCGTGAAGGCATGTGCGAGCAGCATCCTGGCTGCGAACGGATTCGGCAAACGGGGCTTCGAACGCTGCAGAAAGCCGTCGATGGTTTGCAGCAACTCGTGCGTCGCGCCGGTCGCCCGCCACAGCCACAGGGACGAGCCGATGAGGCGTGCCGCCAGCGCTACGTCGCCCGATTCGATCGCCGCACGGATGGCCGCCCGCAGGTTGTCGCGCTCAGGCGCATAGCGCGCCATCCACAGGCCGTCCGGGGTGTTATCCCACTCGGCGTAGCTGGCCTCGAACAGCGCGCACATGTGTCGCGCATGGGCGAGCGCATAGTGCGCTTGCTCGCCGCTCGCATGCAGCCGCTCCTTGGCATAGACGCGCTGTGTTTCAAGCATCCTGAAACGCGATGACTGCGCCGAAGCATCGCGCACGATCAACGACGAGTCCACCAGTTCCGCCAGCTGGTTGCCCAAGTCCGCGTCAATGCCTGCCGCTCTGCCCGCGACCTCGCCAGCGGATTCGATCGTCCAGCCGCCGGAAAAGACCGACAGCCGCCGAAACGTCGCCATCAGCTCCGGGGTCAACAGATCATGGCTCCAGTCGACCATGGCACGTAGCGTCCGATGCTTGGGCAGCACGTCGCGCCGCCCGCCGGCCAGCAGTCGGAAGCGATCGCCCAGCCCGCTGCACGTGGCGGCCAGGCCGAGCGTGGCAGTCCGCACGGCCGCCAGCTCGATGGCCAGCGCATTGCCGTCGAGTTGCCGGCAAAGCTCGGCAGCGAGCTTCAGCGAATCGCCATCGAAGGCAAGGCGTGCATCGCAGCTGCCGACGCGAGCGAGCAGCAGCCGAACCGCGGGTGCAGCCACGAGCAGCGATGCGTCCTCGGCCCCCGGGGGCGGCAATCCGAGCACCGTGACCTGAAACCGCTGCTCGCCGGAAATGCACAGTGGGCGCTGGCTGGTGGCAAGAATGTGCAGCGAAGGGCAGTGCTGCAGAAGATCATGCGCGATCGCTGCGATCGCGTCGATCAGGTGCTCGCAGTTGTCGACCACCAGCAGGGCAGCGCTATCGCGCAGCGCATGCCGAAGTCGAGCCACGAGCGGCATCCCCGAAGGGCCGGTCAGCCCGACCGAAGTCGCGATCGCAGAGGCAACGTCGTCACCCTCGGTGATGGCGGCCAGTTCAGCCAGATGGACGGCCTCACCGAGCACCGGGTGACGCTCGGCCCGACGTTGCGCGATTTCGAGTGCCAGGCGTGTCTTGCCGAGCCCCCCGGGGCCGAGCAGAGTCACACAGCGATGTGACCGCAATAGCCGCTCGATCTCCACCAGCTCGTCATCGCGGCCGATCAGCGGCGTCAGCGGCGCTGCAAGTGCGGGAGCCTGTCGCAGGTCATCGGACGGCGCCCAGGCATCGAACGCGACCTCCTCGACCGTTCCCGCGAACCCGTAGCCCCTGCGCGAGACCGTTCTGATCAGGCCGCCGTCGCCCTCGAGGGCCTTTCGAAGCGCGCGGATGTGCTGGTGCAGGGTGTTCTCGACCACCACAACGTCCGGCCACAGTGATTCGAACAACTCCTCCTTGGTCACCAGGGCGCCACGCGCTGCGACCAGCAGATGGAGCAGGTGGAGCGCGGTGCTTCCGATCGGGACCGGGTTGCCGTCGCGCAGAAGCTGCCGCCCGGGACGAAGCTCGAAGCCGTTGAAACGGTAGGCGACCTGCGGTGCCGCCAGCACCGATCTCGCCTGTCCGCGCGCGCGATCCATCGGCACATGCTACGGCCTGCCCGTGTGGTTCGTCGAGGATGGCTTCAGAAGTTCTTCAGAACGTCTTCAGTGCGACCTCAGTGCGATCGCCGGATCGTCGGGCCAAAGTCCCATGCATCGGCGCGAGGCGCTTGAATTGTGGAGAACACAGATGGACAAGGATGACGATCGTGCGCTTCTGGCGCAGCTCAATGTTCGCATCGGCGCTGCCGAGACCTCAGGCAAACCAGTCGATAGGGATTGGCTTGACGGCGTGCTCGCGCCTCAGTTCGCGTTTCGACGCGCGACCGGTGCCGTGGTCGACCGCAAGGCCTACCTTGCGGCCGTTGCGCCGAGTGAGCCACGTGAAACCGATATCGAATCGATTCTGCTGTACGGCGACCGGGCGTTCGTGTCGTGCATCGTGACCTTGCGAGAGTCGAATGGCGAGGAGCCCAAGTATCACAACGCGCGACTGTTCATCAAGGGTGAATCCGGCTGGCAGCTCCTGGGGTGGGCGAACGCGTCTGTGTGATCTATCGACAGCAATCGCACGCGAGACTGGAGGCATCTGATGAAGGTTCCGCCGCGGGTCCCAAGGGTTCCTGCCATACCAGTCGCTGCCGTCGCAGCCTCCCCAGCGAGATCGACATCTTCGCCGCGGGCGCCGACAGGGTCCCCTGGTGGTGGCACTGGAGCGGAAGCGTGACGTGCCGGTTCAGGCATGAGTAGGGCCGCCGCCATGACCGCCTCGTCCTGGGTCGCCGCCTGCGCCTTGCTCGCGGCTGCCGCGCAGGCGCAGGACGTTCGCGTCGTCGCCGCCGACAGCGCGGTCGCCAATCAACCCTCCGGCGGGGTCAGCGTTCCGGCCGGCTTCAAGCTGCTCTCGGGCGGCGTGCGTGCGAACTGGACCGCGAGCGGCAGCCTGCTGACGCAGTCGCAGCCCGCCGGCACGGGGCCGAACGCGTGGGCCGCGAGCGCGAAGGATCATCTCGTCGCCGAACCGGCGGCCCTCACCGTCTATGCGGTCGCTCTTGGCGATCCGCGCGACGCCTGGGAGGTGATCGCCTGGCAGCAGACCTCGACCGTGGACGCCCATCCGGCCACGAGCGTCGGCGTCGCCCCCGGCTACGCGATGACCGGCGGCGGCTGCGTCGTCAACTGGAAGGCCAACCCGGCCTTGGCCGGCAATCTGCTGACTGCGTCGTTTCCCTCGTCGCCGACGACCTGGGAGTGCCGCAGCAGGGACCACGGCATCGCCAGCCCGGCCAGCATCACGGCGTTCGTGATCGGCATCCGGCCGAAGACCCCGGGCTTGCCGCTGCCCGTCGTGCAGATCACGTCGGCGACGTCGAGCGTCGATGCCCGCCCGAGCGCGGTCGCACCGGCGCTGGCGGGCTTCGTCGTCACGGGCGGCGGCGCGCGCGCGTTGCCGGCGCAGCCGCACGGCGCCGGTCAGCTGCTGACCGCGACCTTCCCCGAATTGCCCGCCGGCGCGACCACCGCAACCGGTTGGCGCGCCGCGTCGAAGGATCACGCCTACGCGAGCCCCGGCACGGTGGAAGCGTTCGCGATCAACGTCAGGTTTCCTGCCGGCGAGTCGGCAACACCGACCGCGTCGCTGCCGGGCGGTGCGGGCGTCGGCATCGGCGTGACGTTGACGAAGCCGTTCGCGATGACCGCCCGCGCGGCCACCCCCTTCGTCGTCGATCTCGCCTGGGACGCGCTGCCACCGGCCGTCGGCTACGAGGTGCAGCGCGACGGCGTCGTGGTGGCGCAGCTGCCGGGCAGCGCGCGCGGCTGGCGCGACACGACCCGCACACCAGGCAGCCGCCAGACCTACCGCGTGCTCGCGCTGAACGCAACGATCGTTCGACCGGGCGGCTCCGCGCCGGCGCCGGAGTCGGCATCGATGGAGGTGAACACCCCGGTCATCGCGCCGCCCGCGTGGCTGACCGTGACCGGCACGTCGCCGCGCTCGGTCGAGGTCACCTGGCAGCCCGCCGCCGGCGCCGCGAACTACGTCATCAATCGCGACGGCTCGACCCGGCGCGTCGGACCGCAGCCCGTACCCGGCCGCTTCGTCGACACCAACCTGCCGCTCGACATCGCGACCTACAAGATGCAATCGCTGTACGTCCGGCCCGACGGCAGCGAAGTGCTGAGCGACCCGAGCCCTTCGTTGACGCTGCGCCTCGGACCGTTCCGCGTGCTCGCGGTCGGCGATTCGATCATGTGGGGCCAAGGCTTGCGCGAGAGCTCGAAGTTCACTCGACAGGTCGAGCAGTGGCTGGGGACGCAGCTCGGACGCCCGGTGGCGCTGACGGTGCTGGCCCACTCGGGCGCCATCATCGGCGACACATGTCCTGTTCCGGGTGCTCTCACGATTGAGTGCAACACCAGCGCGGGACCGGCGTCGGGCGAAGTCCCCAGTGACTTTCCGGTGATCCGGCGCCAAGCCATGGTGCTGGGGCCGGCTCGCGCAGGTGAAGTCGATCTGCTGCTTGTAGACGGCTGCGCCAACGACGTGAACATCAAGACCGTCTTCGACCTCACCCAGTCGGAACAGGCCCTGGGCGACTTGGTCACCAAGATGTGCGCAAGGATGCAGTCGCTGCTCGGCGAAGTCACGGGCAGCAAGCCATATCAGCGCGCCAAGATCGTCGTCACCGGCTTGTACCCCGTCATCAGCGCCAGCTCGGACCTGAGCCAGGTCGCTGCCCTGGCGGCGAACGTCGGGGCGCCCCTGATCCCGGCGATCGCCCCGTTGTTGCCCGGCGTGCCGCCGGATCCGTTCCTGGGCGCGATCGCCGGAGCCATCACTGCCGATCAGGCGAAGAAACGCTGGATTTCGCGCTCCATCATCCTTTACGCCGTCTCGTCGGCGCAGATCCAGAACGCCGTCACCCTGGCCGACCCGGTCGGCACAAGGATCCGCTTCGCTTCCGTCAATTTCGGCGCCGACAACGCCTTTGCCGCGCCCGACAGCTGGCTGTTTCGGATCCCGCTCGGCGCGGACTCGTACGACGAGGCCTACAGCGAGCGCGCCAAGGCCTGCGCCGGCATCGCCGACACCGTCGAGCGCACCAAGTGCAACCTGGCGTCCTTGGGGCATCCCAATCCCCGCGGGGCGCAGGCATATGCCAGCGCGGTCATCGGCCAGCTGACGCCGTTCCTTCCCGCCTGGCGAGCGGCATTCGCATCGACACAGTCGGCGCCCTGAGCGGCCGCGCCGCATCACCCCCCTCCCGAAGCCACGATCCGAGGCCAGACATGCAACACACCACGACAGCGGCCACGTTCTGCACTCGACGCTTGCGCTTCATCGCGGCCGGCCTTCTGCTGGGCGCCGGCCTCGCCCAGGCACAGGACGTTCGCGTGCTGAGCTCGAACAGCGCAGTGGCCAACCAGCCGACCGGCGCCGTGATCCTTCCCGCCGGCGCGAAGCTGCTGTCGGGCGGGGCGAAAGCCAACTGGACGGTGAGCGGCAGCCTGCTGACGCAATCGCAGCCGAGCGGCCCGGGGCCGAACGCCTGGGCGGCCGGCGCCAAGGACCACTTGGTGGCGGATCCGGCGAGCCTCACCGTCTACGCCGTCGCCCTCAGCGATTCGCGCGACACTTGGGACGTCATGGTCTGGCAACAGACGTCGGCCGTCGCTCCGAATCCCGTCGCCAGCATCGGCGTCGCCGCCGGCTATGTCATGACCGGCGGCGGCTGCGTCGTCAACTGGAAGCAGGATCGCGGCTCGGCAGGCAACCTGCTCACCGCCTCGTACCCGATCTCCAACACCGCCTGGGAGTGCCGCAGCAAGGACCACGGCGCTGCCAACCCGTCGAGCATCACGGCGTACGTCATCGGCATCCGGCCGAAGCTTGCCGGCGTGCCGCTGCCGCTGATGCAGATCACCTCGGCACGATCGATCGTGGAGGCGCATCCGAGCGCGCTGGCGCCGGCACTCGCCGGCTTCACGTTGAGCGGGGGCGGCGCCCGGGCGGTCACGGCGCAGCCGGACGGCGCCGGCCAGCTGCTCACCGCGAGCTTCCCGGAGGTCGCCGCTGGGTCGGCGATCGCTTCCGGCTGGCGTGCCGCGTCCAAGGACCACGCCTATGCCAGCCCCGGCGCGGTCGAGGTCTTCGCGATCAACGTCCGCCTGCCGCTCGACGGCTGGGTCGATCTGCACACCCACCCGATGTCGCACCTCGCCTTTGGCGGCAAGCTCTTTCACGGCGCCCCCGATGTCGGTTCGCTGGTGCCCGCCGCCGAGAGGCCCTTTCTCCAATGCGCGAAGGACTTCCGCTCGACGTCGATCGTCGACGCGCTCGGCGTCGATGGGCCGACGCACGGCAATCCAACCATCAGCCCGGCCTGCGGCGACTTCGATCGGCACGTTGCCGTCCTCGGCATGGAAAAGTTCAAGCTCGGGATCCCTGGCGTGCGCCTGGGCGCGCCGGTGTTCGTTCCGTGGCCCGCTCACAACGACTGGCTGCACCAGAAGATGTGGTTCGAGTGGATCGACCGCGCTCGCGCCGGCCGGTTGCGGGTGATGGTCGCGCTCTCCCACAACAACCGCACGCTCGGCGACCTGGTGGGCCCCGGCGGGCCGATCAGCGGCGTGACCGACGACGTGCGCTCTTCCGACCTGCAGATCGCCGAGATCAAGTCGTTCGTCGGCAGGCACCTCAACATGATGGAGGTCGCGCTCACGCCGGCCGACGTCTACCGGATCGCGCAGAGCGGCCGCATCGCGGGGATCCTCGGCGTCGAGCTCGACAACATCGGCAACTGGAACCGGTTGCCGCCGGGCGCCCTCGCGCCACCAATCATCCGGGGCGAGCTCCAGCGCCTGCACAACCAGGGCGTTCGCTACGTCTTTCCCGTGCACCTGACCGACAACGTCGTCGGCGGGACCGCCATCTACGACCGGATGTTCAACTGGGCCAACTACTACGAGACCGGGCGCTTCTGGACCGTCGAATGCGCGCGAGCGGGCGACGACATCACGCTCAAGGTGGCCGGTGGGGTCGACGCCGAGGACGTCTTCTCGACGCCCCTGCGCGTCAAGAAGCTGCGCATGGACGGTACGGTCTATCCGCCGCCGACACCGACGACCGCACCGCCGAACGTCTCGCCGACCGGCGCCTGCCCGGGGCATCGCAACGCGCGCGGCCTCACCCCCGAAGGCCAGACGGTCCTGCGCGAAATGATGAAGCTCGGCATGTTGATCGATGTCGACCACATGGACGAGTACACGATGAACTCGGCGATCAACATCGCCGAGCAGGTCCCCGAGGGCGGCTACCCGCTGCTGTCCGGGCACAACTCGTTGCGCAAGGCCGGCGTGAAGGACACGGAATCGGAGCGCGCGATCTCCGCGGTGAACCTCACCCGCATCGCCTGCCTCGGCGGCATGCTCGGCCTGGGGACGGGACGGTCGGTCGATGCGCACGACTGGGCGCGCGAGTATGCCGAGGCCTACTTCAACATGGGTCGCTACACCGGCGCCTGTCCGAACACGATGACCCAGGCCGCCGGACGCATCGCGATTGGCAGCGACACCAACACGCTCGGGCCGACGCCGCCGCCGCCCCGCAATCGCAGCAACCCGACGCCCGTCGTCTACTCGGCGGCGTTCCCGCGCAGCCGCACCGGCGCCAAGGAGTGGGACTACAACCGCGAGGGCGTCGCCCACTACGGCATGTACAGCGACTTCATCGAGGACGTGCGCACCGCGCCGGCCGGCTTCGGCATGAACGGCGGCACGCTCGTCGAGGACCAGCTGATGCGCAGCGCCGATCACTTCTACCGGATGTGGCTGACCATCGACCGGCAGAAGTCGAAGGTGCGCTAGCCCGCGACCATGAAAGCAGCGGCTCCGGCGCGGCGTCTCGCGCGGCAGTGGCTCGGTGTCGGGCTCGTCGCCGCGGCCGCGCTGGCCTCGGCGCCGCTTCCAGCCCAGCAGGCGGCGACCTCCAGGCCCGGCGTCAAGCGCGCATTGCTGGTCGGCATCAACAACTACAAGGCGCTGCCGGCGTTGCGCGGCGCCTTGAACGACGTCGAGATGATCCGCCAGGTGCTGGTCGGCCGCTGGGGCTTCGAGCCGGCCGTCGGCCGCGTCTCGATGCCCGTGCCGCAGCTCGAGGCACCGTGACGCTGCCGCCGACAGCCCCTCGCACCCACGTACCGGCAAGCCGGCCGGTGACCGTCGTCGTCGTCGAGGACGACCCCTCGCACCGGGAGGCCTTTCGCGAGCACCTGAGGCTGGACCCCGGGCTGCAACTGGTCGGCGAGTTCGTCAACGCCTCGGCGGCAATCGAGGCAATTCCGCCGCTGCTGCCGGACGTCGCACTGGTCGATCTCGGGCTGCCGGACCGCAGCGGCTTCGAGGTCATCGCGCACATCCACCGCGCCGCGCCGCATGCGGAAATCATGGTCGTTTCGGTGTTCGGCGGCGAGCGCAACCTTCTGCACGCGATCGAGGCCGGCGCCACCGGCTACCTGCTGAAGGACGCGTTGCCGCCGGACTTCCTCGCGGCGATTCACGCGCTGCGCGCCGGCGAGTCGCCGATCAGCCCGTCGCTCGCGCGGCACCTGCTGAAGTACTGTTTCGCCGGGCCGGCCGCGGAGCCGTCGGCCGCCGAACCGCCCGCCGGCGGCGAGGTTCTGACCGGGCGCGAGATCGAAATCCTCCAGCGCATCGCCGATGGTTGCAGCGTGGCCGAGATCGCGCAGCGGCTGTTCATCTCGGCGCACACCGTGAAGACGCACGTGAAGAACATCTACCGCAAGCTGGAGGCCCATTCGCGGACACAGGCCGTGCACATCGCACAGCGCCGCCACCTGATCGGCGCGGGGGGCTGATTTGGCGGCCACGCTGCAGGCACCCCGGCGGCCGCTCGTACGGCGGTTGCTGCTGTGGAGCGCGCTGCTCGCGCTGACCTACGTCGGCGCGGCGGTCCTGCTGTGGATCTTCCAGGAGCGGATCATCTTCAAGCAGCGCCCGCTGTCGCCGCAGCAGGCCGACGAAGTCCGCGCGACGTACCGCGAGATGCGCAGCATCCGGCTGGTCGGCGCCGACGGCGTGCCGATTCACGCCTGGTACCTGCCGGCGAGCGCACAGGCGTCGCCGCGCAGGCTGGTGCTGTACTTCGGCGCCAACAACGAGCAGGTGCACTGGCAACTCGCGGCGCGCCCGGCATTCGATGGCTGGGACCGCTTGCTGGTCGATTACCGCGGCTACGGGCTCAGCGACGGCAGCCCGAGCCAAGCCGCCCTGGAGGCCGACGCTTCGCGCTGGCTCGCGCTGGCCCGCAGCGGCGGCGACGGGGTCGCAAAGGCCGAGCGGCTCGTCGTGATGGGCACCGGCATGGGCAGCTACGTCGCGACGTACCTCGCGGCAAAGCACGCGGTCGACGGCGTCATTCTCGTGGTCCCGTACGACAGCGCGGTCGGCATCGCGCAGGAGATGCTGCCGTTGTACCCGGTGCACTGGATCATGCGGCACCGCTTCAAGACGATCGCCGAGGCGCCGAAGGTGCGCGCGCCGACGCTGTTCATCGTCGGCCTGCAGGACACCTTCGTGAAGGAGCGTCCGCGGCGGGTCTACCAGGCGTGGGGCAGTCCGGCGCGGCAGTGGGTCGAACTCTCGCGAGCGAACCACCAAACCGCGCCCGCTGATCCGCTGTACTGGCATCACCTCGGCGAGTTCCTGCGCGGGCTCTGATCTGAAGGTGTTGCCCACGCCCGGCGGGCCGCTTTGCGCCGCGAAGCTCGCCGAGCGTGCGGCGCGGTGGTGCGCGCCGTTCGTGCTCGCGGTTGTCGTCGGCTGCGTGGTGTCGGTGCCCGAGCGGGCGCCCGACTCGCCTGCTGATCCGGTGCTGCACCTCGACCGGGCGCGGTTCGTGACGGGCACGCCCGGCGATAGCGCGGGCGATGATCCCGCTGCCTCACCACCGTGGCAGGCACGCGCGCTGCCCGACCTGTGGCGCAGCCACGGCGAGGGCGATTTCGGCTATGGCTGGTACCGCCTCGAGTTCGCGCTGGATGCGGTGCCGAAGGCGGCCTGGGGGATCTACCTCGAGTTCGCGCACTCGAGCTTCGAAGTGCGCCTGAACGGCTCGCCGATCGCCGCCGCGGCGGACTTCGACGCCGTGACGCTGGCGCCGCAGTCGAGCCAGCCGCAGTTGCTCGCAGTTCCCGCCATGCTGCTGCGCCCGGGAACGAACCGCATCGACGTCACGCTGCGCGTCGAGTCGAACCTCCCCGGCGGCCTCTCGGCCGTCGAGGTCGGGCCGCGGCAGGAGCTCGACGGGCGTTATCTGGCCGACCGCTTCTGGCGCGCCGACCTGCCGCGCGCGCTCCACTTCACGCTGCTGGTCGCGGCAGCCTTCATGGGGCTGCTGTGGCTGCGAAGACCGAAGGAGACGCTCTATCCATGGTTCGCGGCGCTGTGCTCAGTTTGGGCGCTGCGCGGCTTTTACGTCGCCAGCGACGGCTCGTGGCTGCAGCTGCTTCACCGCCTCGTCGGCAACGCGGCGAACGATCTCTTCCTAGCCGAGAGCCTGTTGGTCGGGTGCACGCTGCTGCTCGTCGTCGTCAACCGATTCGCCGGCCGCCGGCAGCGCGATCTCGAGTACGCGGCGCTGGTGCTCGGGCTCCTGGCGACGCTGGTTGTCGCGCCGCTCGGGCGGCTCGTCTCCGAACTGGTCCTGCCGGCGTGGTACGCGGCCGCGGTGGTGCTCGCCACGCTGGCGGCGCGCACCATCGCCTCGATGGCCTCGAGGCCGCCGTACTGGGCGCACGCGCTGATCGCGGCCGGCGCGGCCTTCATGCTGGCCAGCAGCGCGTACGCCAAGATCGCGGCGTGCTCGATGCAGGACAGCCCGGCGGCGTAGTTTGCAAACTGCAGCGTCTGCAAGAAGCCGGGGAACGAGGCCAATGGC
>JANNQO010000123.1:0-3555 GCA_031400795.1 Rubrivivax sp.
CTGGGTGGCGAGGTGCGCGGCCCGGGTTGGGCTGCGTGGAACTGTCTGGGCTGCTGCCGCCGCGGCTGGCTCGAGGCCACCCCCGCAGGGTTTCCAGGTTCGCAGCTGACTGAGTGCCACCCCTGCGATCTGGGATGCGACAAGTATTGAACAGGCCGGCTGCTCGTAAGCAATGGTCACAGCCAGGGTGTGACGTTGTGCCGTGCGCTGTTGCACGGCCGGGCGCGTTGTCTGGCGCTGGCGGGCTGGTCAGTGGCGCTCGCGGAGGAGGGTGCTCACAAAGCCTCGCGCACGAAATCCAGCCGGTCCTGCCCGAAGAACAGGCGTTCGCCGACGAAAAAGCTTGGTGCGCCAAAGACGCCGCGCGCGACGGCTTCGTCGGTGCCGGCGATCAGCGCGGCCTTCACGTCAGGCTCGCTGACCAGCGCGTGGAAGGCAGCGGGGTCGAAGCCGCCTTCGGCGAGCAGCGTCCCGAGCACTTCGGCATCACCCAGGTTGCGCGGCACGGCCCACATCGCCTCGAAGATCAGGCGCAGGTAACGTTCGAAATCACCCGGCTGCCGTGTCTGCATGGCGACCGCACCGCGCATCAGCGTCAGCGTGTTGATCGGGAAGTGCGGGTTGAAGGTGAGCGGCACGCCGTAGCGTTTCGCCCAGAGTTGCAAGTCACCGAGCATCCAGCGGCCCTTCGCCGGAATGCTCACCGGGCTGGCGTTGCCGGTGGCCTTGAAGACCGCGCCGAGCAGCATCGGCCGCAGCGCGACCTCGGCGTTCAGTGTCGGCAGCTGCGTCCAGGCCAGATAGCTCGCCGGGCTGCCGACGTCGAAGAAGAACTCCACGCGTCGGGTCATGACTTGCCTTTCAGAACTTTTCCGTCCAGGGCCTCAGGTCGAGCTCGTGCGTCCACGCGCTGCGGTGCTGGCGGTGCAGCTGCCAGTAGTTCTCGGCGATCGCGTCGGGGGCGAGGATGCCGTCGTGTGCCTTGGCGGCATAGCGCTCGGGGAAGGTCTCGCGGATGAATGCGGTGTCGATGGCGCCGTCGATGATGACCTGCGCGACGTGGATGCCTTGCGGCCCGAGTTCGCGAGCCATCGATTGCGCCAGCGCCCGCAGCGCATGCTTGGCACCGGCAAAGGCACTGAACCCGTTGCTGCCGCGCAGGCTGGCGGTGGCGCCGGTGAAGAGGATCGTGCCGTGCTTTCTCGGCAGCATCACCTTGGCCACTTCGCGGCCGACCAGGAAGCCGGCCAATGCGCCCATCTCCCAGACCTTGCGGTAGACGCGCTCGGTGGTCTCGGTGATGGAAAAGCGCACGTTGCTGCCGATGTTGAACACCGCCACTTCGATCGGCCCGATCTCGCGCTCGATGTGCTCGACCAGCGCCACCACGGCGCTCTCGTCGCGTGCGTCGGAGCCGAAACCATGCGCCTGGCCGCCGTCGGCGCGGATGCGCGCCACCAGCGCATCGAGCTTGTCGGCCTGGCGCCGCGTGACGCAGGCGGCGAGCCCACCCTGCGCGAAGCGCCGAGCGATCGCACCGCCGGTGGCGTCGCCCGCACCGACCACCAAGGCCACTCCTGCACGCATGTCGTCCTCCTGGTTGCGCCGCTGGCGCTTACTCTAGCGCGATGGCTGGGTGCATGGTCCAGACCTCAAGGGCCGCCGCGAGAAGTGCGCAAGTGGTCTTCGATGCCGGCGCGAACGGCACGTGCCAGACGCGCGCGGAAAGCCGGGTCGAGCAACTTCGCTTCGTCTTCAGGGTTCGAGACGAAGGCCTGTTCGACGAGCACCGCCGGCATCGCGGTGACGAGCCGGATCGGCGCGTAGTTGAAGTTGCCGACCAGACCGAAATCCGCCAGACCGGTGTCGTCGAGCAAGCGGCGCTGGATCGCCGCGGCCAGGTCGCGGCCTTGCGGATGTTTGTAGTAGGTGCTGGCGCCGCCGACGCGCAGGTAGCCGCCGCGTGGGTCGGTGCTGTTGGCGTGCACGCTGACGAACAGCTGCGCCCCACCGGCCAGCACGCGCTGCGCGCGTTCGCGCAAGCCGGGGTTGTCGTCGCCCTCGCGCACCATGACGACACGCGCGCCGGCAGCCTCGAGTTCGCTCTTCAGCGCCTCGCCGGTCCAGCGGTTGATGTCCTTCTCGGGCACGCCGGTGGCCCCCACGGCGCCGAGATTCGTGGGCCCGCCGTGGCCGGCTTCGATGGCGATCGTGAGCCCGGCCAGCGGTGAAGCACCGGCCGATTGCACACGCGGCGGCGGCAGCACGATCAGGCGCATCACGCCCGCATCCCGCTCGACGCGCCAGCCCCAAAGCGGCGCTCGCTCCAGCAGCACACGCACGCGAACGCGTTCGCGGCCGGCCGACTCGGCGCTCACCTCGCGCACCAGCGTGCGGCCGGCGCGGTGCGTGATCCAGGTGCTGGCATGGTGCGTGCCGAAGAGTTCGATGTCGATCGCGGGGCGGCCATCGCCGGCGAGCGTGCTGCTCACAGTCGCCGGCAGCGTGGCTGGCCAGGGCAGTGCGACCACGTCGCCTGCCGAATCGGCCGATCCGGCTACCGAGAGGCTCGTGAACACGGGGCGCGGCAGCCGCGTGCCTGCGGCAGCAGGTTCGAGTGCGGCCACCGGCACCCAGACGATCACGTCGGGCGCCAGCGCGATTCGGTAACGATCGTCTTGCTGCCCGGTCACCACCAGCAGCGTGCCGCGCGGCAGCTCGGCCAGGTTCGGCCCGCCGAGGCGCACCTCGTGCACGCCCCAGGTCGCCTCGGCGCTCTCGGCGCTGACGACGAAAAGCCTCTGGCGCTGGCTGTGCCACAGGCCGACCTGGCCGCTGCTGGCGGCGCTGATGCTGCGTTCGGAGGGTTTCCTCGCCAGGCGCCGGCCCGGCCAACGTTTGACATCGGCGGGCAGCGACAGCCGCAGCTGCACGAGTGCCGGGGCGCTGTCCGCTTCCCCGCGCAGCACCAGGCGAGCGCCGTAGCGTCCGGGCGCCGCAGCGCTTTCGTCCAGCCGTTGCCAGGGCGCGCGCTCGTGCAGTCGCGCCTCGGCCACCAGTCCCGGCGTGCCGCTGAACGCCACTTCGACGGCCTCGCCTTCGGCCAGCCGCCACAGGCCCTTGGGCTGGCTGCCGGCGGCGTCGATGAAGAGCCGGTCGGTGGGCAGGGGTTGCGCCGGGACCGGCAGCACTCGCTCGACCTCGATCTCGCGCAGTGTTGCATCCCCATCGCGGGCGATGACCTCCACGCGCAGCACATTGCGGCCGACGATCAGCGGCACGCGGTCGCGAACGAAGACGCCGGTTGCGTACACCGCCGCGTCCACTCCCTGCACCCGCGCCGTGACACCGGGTTCAGTGCGCGCCAGCACATGCACCACATCCCGCTCGGTGCGCAGCTCGGTGGGAGCCAGGATGACGAGCGGCGGCGGCGCTGCGCCGAGTCGTGCGGCAAAAACCAGCGCAGCCGCAGCGCGGAGCAGCACAGACCAGCGCATGCCGCGTGCTAGGCGCGCTCGCGCATCAGCGTGCTCTTGCCGAACAGGCTCTCGATCA
>JANNQO010000124.1:0-17694 GCA_031400795.1 Rubrivivax sp.
CCGTTGTCGCCGGGTCGTCGCGCTGCGCCGCGGTGAAGCTGATCACCGCCTGCAGGCCCTGCGCCAGCGTTGCATCGCCGGCGCGGGCGAGCACATGGGCATCGACGAGCAGGCGCTGGAGCCGCTCTTCGTGCGCGTTCAACGCCTGCCGCTGCCGCGCCGCCAGCGTGAAGAAGCGCGCGAGCTGTTCGGCGACGTAGTTGTGGCCCTGGTAGAAGGTCTGCGCGCTGTCGCCGTGGCGGCGGATCAGTTCGCGCAAGGCGGCATCGCCGAGCACGCGGTCGCGCGGTGCGCCGGATTTTTCGATCAGCGCCGCGGCGCGGTTCATCGCCGCGCCCTGTTCGGCCAGGCTCGGGAACTCGATCACCAGCATCGCCGGGTTGCCGCGCAGCCGCGCGAGCTGCCAGTCCGGCGCGCGGCGGGCGAGCAGTTCGCCGACGTCCAGCTGCGACACCAGCGCCGCGGCGGCGAGCGCCAGCGCGTGCGAGCGCAGCTTCAAGTTTGCAGCGCTACCCGCGTTGACTCACGATCGTCACCCGACGGTTCTCCGGTGCGTCGGCGCGGGTCTTGTTCAGCGGCTCGCTCGATCCTTTGCCCTGGGCCTGCAAGCGCTCGGCGAGGATGCCGTGGCGCGCGCTGAGGTGCCGTGCCACCGACTCGGCACGCGACTGCGACAGCTTCAGGTTGTGCTCCGGGTCGCCACGGGCGTCGGCATGGCCCTCGACGCGGAACGACAACCCCGCCAAGGCATCGGACTGCATGGCCCGCGCGAGCGTGTCGAGGACGCCTTGTGCATCGGTGGTCAACTCGGCCGAATCGGTGCGGAACGTGACGAGAAGGTTCGCCTTGCCGGGGCCCGCGGGCTTGGCCGGTGCGCCGCCGGGTCGGGCCGGCTTGAAGCCCCGCGTCGCGCCGTTGCCCTGCGGACCTTCGATGGCCAGCGCGTCGATCAGCGCGGCTTCGGTGACCTGTTTGCCTTTGAGCACCTTGTCGCCGGGGTCGGTCTGCGCGTGCGCCGAGAAGGCCAGCACGAGGCCCGCCGCGGCGAGCCGGAACGAAGAGAGTCGGAAGTGCAGCATCGGGAGTCCTTCGTGAAAGTCGGTGTTCGTCGGTGTTCGTCAGCGCGGCAGCTCGAGCTCGCGTGTCTCGAACAGGTAGTCGCCACCCGGCTGGTGGCCGGCCGCGGAGGAGACGCCATATTGCGGCCGCTGCGGCAGCTCGCGCGCGACGGCGAAGCGAACGCGCTCGAAGACCTGGCCGCCGGCCTGCCAGGTCTGCACCTGGCGCAGCGTGTTCATCAAACTCCACGCAAACGGCGAATGGCCTTGTTTGCCGTCGTCGAAGACGGGCTCGTTGCCGCCCGAGGACATCACCACCACCGACTTGCGCGTCAATACCGCCACCGGGTCGACCGGCGCGCCGCCGGCGCGCAGGCGCTGCTCGGCAACGAGCGAGCCGGAGTAGCAGCTGTCGGAGATCACCGCCACCTGCGACGCGCCGATGCGGCCGACAAGGCGGCTGATGTCGGCGTTGGAGAGCCAGGTCTGCGGGTTCTTCGCGTCGGCGTCGGCGAGTTGCCAGTAGCCGAGCTGGGTCGATTCGACGAGCTGGCCATGGCCGGCGTAGTACACGACCACCGAATCGCGCGGCTGCAACTCGAGCGCGAGACGGTTCAGCGCGGCGACGAACGCGCTGCGGCTCGCGTCCGGCAACACGAAGGTCTCGTAGCCGAGCTCGGTGGCGAACAGCCGGCCCACGGTGCGCGCATCCTTCACGGCGTTGGCCAGCGCCGGGATGGTGCTGTCCCGGTACTCGTTGACGCCGACGAGCAGCGCCACCTTGCGCTCGATCTGCGGCAACGCGGCGCTCACCACGCGGCGGCGCTCGAGCACCTCGGGCAAGGCGCCCGGTAGCGCCGCCGGCGCTGCGGCGGCGACGGCGGGTGGTGCTGCGGGCGGTGCTGCCGGTGCCGGCGTTGGAGCCGGCGCGGGTGGCAGCGGCGCCGCAGTCGTCACGCGCACCTGCGCGGCGTGCTGCTGCTTCAGCTCCTCGGTCACGAGGCAGGTACCGGCCTGCGCGTCCTGAAGGCTCGCGCAGACTTGCAGGTCGGCCAGCGCCGGATTCTGCTCGAGCTTCGCGATCGCATCGGCGAAGATCGCCTGCTTGTAGCGCTCGCGTGCGCCAAGCACTTCCTGCATCTCGGCGCTCGACAGACTCGCCACGCGCACCGGCTCGAAGGCGCTCGCCAGGCTGCTGCCGGCCGCACCGGTGCTGGCGAAGGCAGCACCGGTGCGGGCGAAGGCCGCGCCGCTGGCGGACACCGTCGCGCCAGCCGGCGTGCCGCTTGTCGTCGCCGGCGAAGTGCCTGTACCCGCGCTCGGCGCGGTGATCGGGCTCGCGCCGAGCGCCGTCGGCGGCGCGGTGCCGGTCGTCAGCGGCGGCAACGGCACGCTGAGGTCGGCGACGCCGGTGGTCGTCGGGCTCGGCAGCGGAGCCGGCGGCAGCACCATCTGCACGGCAGCATCGACGCCCAGGTTCGCGCCCGAGTCGGCAGCCACTTGCGGCGGCAGCCGCACGACCGACAGAGCGGTCGGATTGCCCGGGGCCTGTGCGAGCCGGTAGTTCGGCGCGCTGAGGCCCGAGCCGGTGATCGGGTACGAGCCGACCACCGAGCCCGTCACCGCGGGGGTGGCGAAACCGAGCGTGCCGCTCGTCGCGTTGCCGGCGTTGTCGCCCGGTGCGAAGCCGCTCAGGCTGCCGCTGACAGCGCCGATCGGCTGGCCGAACAAGCGCTCGATCGGCGTGGCCACGTACAGCAGCGTTGCCGGCGTCACGTCGCCGCGCAGCGCGGGCAGCGCGATGCGGTAGTTCGGTGCGTCAGCACCGGCGAGGTTCAAACCGCCGATCGTGATCGGCTTGGCGGTGCCGGCGTTCTTGTCGGCGAAGCTGCCGGCGGCACTGCCGGCGAGGCTCACCGCGTCGGCGGCCAGCGCGGCGATCGCGGCGCTGCCCGCCAACGGTGCGTTGGCCGTGCCGTCGTAGACCTTGGGCGTGGACGACAAGCCAGTCACCGGCACGGTCAGCGGCGTGATGCCGGCGCTCAAGCCCGACACCGGCTGCAGCGCGTAGTTGGCCGCGTCGGCGCCGGCAAGGCTCAACCCGCTCACGGTCACCGGCTTGATCGCGCCGGCGTTTTTGTCGGCGAAGGTGGCCACCGCGCTGCCGCCGAGAACCAGCGCGTCGCCGGCCAGCGGCGCGATCGCGGCGCTGCCGCTGAGTTGCGCCGCTGCGTTGCCGTCGTAGACCTTGTCGCGCGCGCCAAGCCCGCTGACGACGATCGGCCGCGGCGTGATGTCGGCGGCAAGGCTGGCCAGCGTCGACAGCCGGTAGTTCGCCGCATCGGCACCGATCAGCTCGAGCCCGCTCACCGTCACGGCCTTGTTCGTGCCGACGTTCTTGTCGGCGAAGCGCCCGGCGAGCGACCCCGACAACGACACCGTGTCGCCCGGCAACCCGGCAACCCCGGCCAGGCCGGTCAGCGTCGCGTTGCTCGTGCTGTCGTAGACCTTGTTCGCCGCGCTGATGCCGGCCACCGAGAGCGTGAGCGGCGTGATGTCGGCGCGCAGGTCGGCGAACTGCAATTGGAAGTTGGCCGCTTCGGGGCCTATGAGCCCGAGGCCGGTGACGCCCACCGGCTTGTTCACGCCGGCGTTCTTGTCGGCGAAGCGGCCCGTCGCCGTGCCTGTCAGCGTGAGGCCGCCGCCCGCGACGATCACCGGCGCGCCGCTGAGCGTGGCGCTGGTGCTCGCGTCGTAGACCTTGGGCAGCGCCGTGAGACCGCTGACGGGCACGAATGCCGCGGTGATGTCGGCGACGAGGTCGGTGATCGGCTGCAAGGTGTAGTTGGCCACATCCGCGCCGGCCAGCGACAAGCCGCTCACGGTGACCGGCTTGTCGCGGCCGGCGTTCCTGTCGGCGAACGATCCGAGCGGCGTTCCGCCGATCGCGAGCAGGTCGCCGGCCAGCGGGGTGACCGTGGCGCTGCCGCTGAAGCTCGCCGTGGTCGTGCCGTCGTAGACCTTGTCGTTGGCGACGAGGCCCGTCGCGAAGAGGGCGCGCGGCGTGATGTCCGCGGTGAGGGCTTCGGCAGCCACCGCGCTGTAGTTCGCCGCGTCGGGCCCGGCGAGGACGGCGCCACTCAAGCTCACCGGCTTGCCCGTGCCGACGTTCTTGTCGGCGAACGCGCCGGCCGATGCGGTGCTCAGAGTGACGCTGTCGCCCGGCAGCGGCGTGACGCTGCCGGAGCCGGACAGCGTGGCGACCGTTGTCGCGTCGTAGACCTTGTTCGCTGCCGCCAGGCCGCTCACCACCAGCGGGCGCGGCGTGATGTCGGCGCTCAGCGCGCCGGCGCCTTCGAGCGTGTAGTTGCCGGCGTCCGGGCCGGCGAGGATCGTCCCGCTCAACGTCACGGGCTTGGCCGTGCCGACACGCTTGTCGGAGAAGCTGCCGCTGACGCCCCCGGTGGCCGAGACACTGTCGCCGGGCAGCGGTGCAACCGTCGGCGTACCCGACAGCGTCGCGGCCGTGGTGCCGTCGTAGACCTTGTTCGCGGCGGCGAGGCCGGTGATCGTCACCGGGCGCAGCGTGATGGTGCCGGTCAAAGCCCCGATGGGCGCAAACGCGTAGTTGCCGCCGTCGGGCCCGCCGAGCGCGAGACCCGCCAGGCTCACCGGCTTGCCGCTGCCGACGTTCTTGTCGGCGAACGTCGCGCCGCTGCCGCCGTCAAGCGTCACCACGTCACCGGGCAGCACGCCGGTGAAGCTGGGCGTGCCGCCGAGCGTGGCCACGGTGGTGGCGTCGTACACCTTGGGCAGCACCGACAGGCCGCTCACCGACGCCGGGCGCGGCGTGATGTCGGCCTTCAGCCCGGCGGTGGAGAAGGTGTAGCCGAACACCGGCCGGTCCGACGAGTCGATCAGCGAGAACGGCTCACTGGCCGAGAATTCGAGCGCCTTGCTGGTGCCCACGTGCTTGTCGGCGAAGATCAGGCTCACGCCGGGCCTGAGCCCGCTGGATTCGCCTTCGATGCCGGTTGCCGTCAGGCCGGAAGAGACGGCAGCGGTCGTGCCGTCGTAGACCTTGCTGCTGACGGAGCCCGTAACCACCGCGGTCTGCGGCGCGGCGAAGACGAAGCCGTTGCCTGAGTCGCCGGCCCAGCCACCGAAGAAGCTGCCGTGGCGCTTGAAATCGTGCGCCAGGCTGCCTGGCGAGAAGCCCTCGCTGAGCACGTTGTCCGCGAAGACGATCCAGCGCCCAGCGGGAGTCGACAAGACGCCGCTGCCCGCGCTGTTGGAGAAGCTCAGCATGTGCGGCGAGAATCCGCCGGCGACGACGATCGCATCGCCAGCGGCAGCCGATGCCACGCCGGTGACGCCGGACAGACCGACAGAGTCGCCGTACAGCCGTACCGGGCCGCCCGCGCTGATCGACGTGCCGGCCAGGCTCAGCGACGAGCCGGCGTCGAACGACACCGCACCACTGCCGCCCAGGATCACGGCGCCCGCGCTGCTGATCGCGTTGCCCTTGCCGTAGACCTCGAAGCTGATCGGTCCGCCGCCGATCGATGTATCGGCCAGCGCCGGGCCGCCGCCGAACAAACGCAGCGCCGGATCGTCGCAGCCGCCGCAGTTGTCGGCGCGCACGATGATCGAGGCACCGCCGGTGGTCCGCAGCAGCGGCGAGCTGCCGCCGGCAGCGTCGAGCAGCACCGCGGTGTCGCCGCTGAGGACCTTGCCCCAGGTCTCCAGCAAGCCGGGGCCCGACACCGACAGCGACGACGGCGCCTGGACGCGGACGCCGCGGTTGCCGCCGTTGCCCAGCACCGAGATCGATGTGCTGGCCGTCAGCGTGCCGTCGTTCACCTCGACACCGGTGATCACGCTGTTGCCTTGCAGACTGATGTTGCGCGCCGACAGCACCGAGCCGCCGTTGATCACGACACCGCTGCCGATGGGCGAGAAGCCGATGCCCTTCAGCGTGATGTCGCCGCTGCCGGCGTTCAGCGTCACGCCTGAGAGGTGCACGCCGTCGGGGGCGAAGCTCGAACCCTGCGAAGCACCGGTGATTGTCGTGTCGGGCTTGGCGCTGGCGGCCGAGGCGAAGCCGCCGAACATGATGTTCCCGCCACCGGTGGCGATGCTGGCGGCGGACAGCGAGATGCCGCCGCTGCCCGCCCGTCCGGCGAGCAGGGTCAACGGCATCGACGCGCTGCTCGCGATGCTCACCGCGCTGCCGACGATCGGCCCGTCGGCGATCAGCGTCAGGCTGCCCGGGCTCGGCGAAGCAATGCTCAGCGTGACACCGCTGAGCATGATTTCGCCCAGCTCGGCACCCGCGGCGCCGCCGGTGGACACCGTGACGTGCGTGCCGGCGGAGATCGCGCTCGACAGCGTTGCGGTGCTGATCGTCGCGGGGCTGCCGGTGGCGGTGAAGCTCGCGTCGACGTTGGCCGTGCCGGCCGAGTCGCTGATCACGATGTTGTACGGGTCGAGCAGCCAGCGCCCCGCCGCGCCGCGCGACGCCGACAGGTCGATGCGCGCCGGTCGCGCATCGAGCCAGCCTCCGGAGGTCTCGATGAAGCCGCCGTCGCCGCCGAGCGGCCCGCCGCGCGCGCTGAAGTTGCCGAAGGCACGCGTGGCACGATCGCTCCACAGCACGATGCTGCCGCCGCTGCCTTCGTCGAGCGCGTCGGCGCGCAGGCTCGTGGTTGGAGCGACGAACACCGCCTGCGCGTTCGGGAAGCGCGCATCGCGGCCTTGCAGGCCGCCGCCGACGATCAACTCGCCGCCGCCGCGAGCGCCCGAGACGTCGGCGCCGGCGGCGGCGAAAAGGCCCACCTCGCGGCCGAGCAACTGCACGCTGCCGCCGCTGCCGTCAAGCCCGCGTGCGCTGACGCTGCCGTGCAAGCTCGTGCGGCCTTCGCCCGCATCGATGGTCACCGTGCCGCCGCGGGTTCCGTCGGCGCTGGTCACGCTGTCCGGGCCAAGCTGCACGCCGCTGGCGGCGCGCAGCAGCACCGTGCCGGCGGGGCCTTGCGCCAAGCTGTCGGCGCGCACGATGCCGTTCTGGTTCACCGCCGCGGCATGCAGATCGACGCGGCCCCCGGGAGCGATGACACGGCCGAGGTTCGTCGCTTCGCCGGCGTTCGCGCGCACGCGCACCGACAGGTGGGGAACGCCTGTATCGACCAGGTCGACCTGCGCGCCGGCGGCGAGCAGCACCTGGCCGCCCGGCGCTTCGATCAGGCCTTCGTTGGCCACCGACGAGCCGATCAGCGCGATGCTGCCGCCAAGCGTGCTGCGCAACTCGCCGCGATTGCTCACCGCGGCGCCGCGCTCGCCGGCAGCGCTGAACGACCAGCGCCCGGCGCGCCAGTCGTCGTCGTTCAAGCGCAGCGTCGACGCGACGAGTCCGCCGACGTCGATGCGCGCGTTCTCGCCGAAGAGCACGCCGTTGGGGTTCAACAGCCAGACGCGGCCGTTGCTGCTCAGGCGGCCGAGGATCACCGACGGGTCGTTGCCGACGACGCGGTTGAGCACCTGGCTGGCAGCGCTGGGCTGGTCGAAGCGCACGCCGCTGCTCGCCCCGATGTTGAAGCTCGCCCAGTTCAGGATCGCGCCGGCGCTGTTGGTCACGATCATCGCGTTGCCGTGGCTGGCCAGTTGCGCCTGGCCGCTGATCACCTGCAGGCCCTTCGGAAGGCTCGGCAGGCTCGGCGCGTTCTGCGCGGCGGCAATCGGTACCAGCGTGAGCAGGCTGGCGGCGGCCAGCGCAGCGGCCAGAGCACAAGGTCGCGCGGTGAAGGTCTTCATGAATGTCTCCCCGGCCATCAATCGAAAGTCACGCTGGCTGCCACGTGCAGCTTGGCCTGGCGGCGCTCGCTGCGGTTGCCGTCCTTCAACGGCACGGCCAGGTCGGCGCGCAGCTGCCACGGACCCGGCGCCGTGCGCAGGCCCAGGCCGACCGCGGCGAGCGTGCAGCGTGTGAGCCCGGTCCTGCACTGCGCGTCGTGGCGGTTGGACACCCTGCCGGCGTCGAAGAACCCGAGCGCTCTCCAGCCGCGGCCGAGCCAGCGCGCGCCGCCCAGTTCGGGACCCCACAGCTCGACGCTCGCGGCGAGCGCGTTGTCGCCGACCACTTCGCGCTCGTCGTAGCCGCGCACGACGCCGGCACCAGCCAGGCCGAACTGCTCGCCGGGCACCAGCGCATCGGGCGAGAACTGCGCCAGCGCCCGCAGCTGCCAGCGCCAGCCGCTGCCCAGCGCAGGCAGCGGCCGCTGCAGCTGGGCATCCAGGCGCAGCGCCGTGTAGCCCGGCTTCGCGCCGGCGCGCACCGCCTCGAAGTTGGCCGGCGCGGCGTGGCTGCCACCGCGGTCGAGGTTGCGCGACAGCGCCACGTGAACGCCCTGCGCTTCGTCGCCGCCGCGCTGCAGCGTGTATTCGAGCGTCAGCGGCGTCACCGCGACGCTCCCGCCAGCGGCGCCGCAGGCACCTTCGGGCAGCCCGGCGATCGAGCAGTCGTTGAGGTACTCGCGGTGATCGACGCCAAACACGATGCGCTGCTCGAGGTCACCGATGCGCGGCAAGAGCCGCGTGGTACGAAGGCCGAGCACGTTGCCGCGGCCGACGAACTGCAGCGCGCCGGCGGCGGTCGCGGTGCTGCCGCCGTCGACATTGGAGCGCGCCGCGTAGGCGTCCAGACGCATCGCCCACGCGGGCAGCGGCGCGCTGTAGGCGATGCTGCCGATGCGCACCGCGCTCGGTTTCTCGATCGAGGTCTGGGCTTGCAGCGTGAGCAGGTGCGACAGGCCCCACAGGTCGGCGTGGCGCCAGCCGGCACCGGCGCGCCAGCGGCCGGTCTGCTCGGTGCCGGTGTTCTCCACGCTCAGCGTCCACGCCGTCGCGGCGCGCTCGGTGACGCTGATGCGCGCATCGACATCTCCGCTCGCCGCGCCCGCCTCGAGCACCACCGCGAGCTGGCGTGACGGGTTCTGGTTGGCGAGCTGCACTTGCGCGTCCAGCGCACGCAGCTGCGGCGTGCGGCCCTCGCGCAACTCGGGCAGGTCCCCGCGCAGCGACTGTGTCGTCGAACGCTGCGCGCCGATCACGACGATCTCGCGGATGCGCCCTTCGACGACCTTCAGCATGACCTGCCCGGAGGCGAGGTTCTGTTCAGGCAGGTAGACGATCACTGCGCCGAACCCGGCATCGCGATACAGGTTCTGCACCGCCAGCGCCGCCTGCTGCAATTCGGCGATGGTGCGGCGGCCGCGGTACGGTGCGAGCGCCGCGTCGATGGCCGACTGCGGCAGCAAGGTGTTGCCGCTGGCCGCGAACTGCGTCACCTCGACGGTGGCGGGTGATGCGGGTCGCGCTGCCGGTGCGGGCTGTGCCGATGCGGGCACTGCCCACAGGCTGCACAGCAGCACGACTGCACTAGCGATAGGCCGGTTCAGCATCGACGCGCAACCTCCACGCTCGAAATGGAGCGGGCGCATGCTACTGTCGCCGGGCAGCCGCCGCCATCCCTTGCAGCGCTACGGACACAGTTGCATCGATCTGTGTCTGCACGCGCCCGCCCTGCACTCCGACACGCTCGCTTCTCGGTTTGCTGGTGTCACATGGCCCCGCCACCTCTGGCGGCCGCGTCAGCGCGTCACGTCGATGCTGAACAGCGCGGCGCCGTAGCTGTCGCAGTCCGCGCCTGCGGTGCAGCCGCGTGCGCTGCCGAGCAGTGCCGGCGTACCCGCCGGCCAGCGCGCGGCGACCGCGGCGGCCTGGGCGCCGGTGTGCAGCGTCTTGAAGATGTACTCGCTGCCCTTGACCAGATCGCCGTAGTCGCGCACGTGCTGGCTGACGACGACGAGGAAGTGTTCCGGGCCGACGGGTTCCGACGCCAGGAGTGGCCAGTTCGCCTGCGGCAGCACGAGGCGCTGGCCGGCCTTGATGCGGTGATCGCCGGCCGTGCTGTTCGGATAGAACAGCGTCAGGCTGCGATCGGGGCCGAGCAGCAGCACGTGCACGAACCCGTCGCGCGACGAGGTGATCTCGAACGAGAGCTTGTCGCGTCCGACGCGCAGCACCTGCCTGGCGGACTTGGCCGAAACGTCGAAGCCGGCGGTCTGCGCTGCCAAGACCTTGTCGAATTCCTGCTGGATCTCGAAAGTGGCCGCAGCGACCGGGGCCGGTGGCGGGCTCGGGGTCGGGGCCGGCGCCGGAGTCGGGGTCGGAGCCGGTGGCGGCGGGGCCGGCGCGGCCGCGCTCGGTGACGGGGCCTTCGACGGACTGCCGCCGATCGTGACCCAGGCCAGCACCGCAAGCGCAAGAACGCCCAGACCCGCGCCGACAACGAGCCCTCTGCGCGAGCGGCTCAGCCCGAATGCTGCGGGTTGCGGCGGTGCCGGCGGGGCAGGCGGGTCGCTCAGCTCGAAGTCGACGGGGGCTGCCTGTCTGGGCGGTGGCGCGAACCTTGCCGGCGCGAAATCAGAAGGTGCCGCCGATCGTGTCGGCGCGAAATCAGAAGGCGGCGCCGATCTGATCGGCGCCACGTGCACCGGCTGCACCGTGCGCACCCGTGTCACCGGCTGGCTCAATGCCCAGGCGTCCAACCCCATCTCGGCGCGCAGTTCGGTGATGTTCTGCGTGCGCTCGTCGGGGCGCACGCGCAGCGCCCTGTCCAGGGCGTGCAGAAAGGTCGGGCTGTAGCGGCCGGCCGCGGCCTGAACGAGCGATACGTAGCCGTCGCTCATCAGGCGGCTCACCGACGGCGGCGGGGTCTTGCCGAGGATTGCCCAGTGCACCGTCGCCGCGAGCGCATAGACATCGGTCCATGCGCCCTGCTTCATGTTCGGCGTCTCGGCGTACTGCTCAACGGGGGCGTAGCCGGGCTTCAAGATCACCGTCAGCGCCTGCGTCATGTCGCCGATGACGCGCCGTGCGGCGCCGAAGTCCAGCAGCAGCGGCCGCTCGCTGCCGGCGAGCAGGATGATGTTGTCGGGTGCGATGTCGCGGTGGTAGCAGTTCTCGGCGTGGATCACCCCGAGCGCCTCGGTGAGCGGCGCAAGCAGGTTCATCAGCCATGCCTCGTCGGGTGGCGTACCGCGCTTGAGCATCTCGCGCAGCCGGTCCTTCAGCGTGGCGCCCTGGTACAGCGGCATCACCATGTACGCGGTGCCGTTGGCTTCCCAGAAGCGGTACACCTTCACCAGCGACGGGTTGTCGAACTGCGCGAGCAGCCGCGCTTCGTTGACGAAACTCTTCAGCCCGGCCTCGAAGGTCTCGCGGTAGCGCGCCGAGCGCACCTGGACCTGCGTGCCCTCGCGCGATGCCAGCGACGCCGGCATGTACTCCTTCACCGCCACGCGGCGCTGCAGCGAATGGTCCCAGGCGTCGTAGACGATGCCGAAACCGCCTTCGCCGATCACCGCGGTGAGTTCGAACTCACCGAGGTAAAAGCCCAGCGTCAACGCGTTGCCGTGCTGCGCCGGCGGGGGTGGCGGCGGCGGTGGCGGAACGATCCGCGTTCGCTCGTCGTCGCCGGTCGATCCGCTCATGCGAGGAAGTGTCGTCTAGGGGGAGCGTTCGATTCTGCGCGATTCACCATGAATCTCAACACCCACCGAGCAGCTTTTCGATGACCCTGGCGACTGCTCGCTTGTTTGCCGGCGACTGAGAGTCGGCCGGGGCTTGATCTCACTCAAGGGGTGCCGCATCGGCGAGGGTTTCAATCGGATTTCCTTATGAAAACCATCCTCGTCCACCTTGACGCCTCGCCGCCCGAATGGGTGCGGGGCGGCGCGGCGCGGCGCGGCACGTGCTTCAGCACACGACGGTGCCGCTGTTGATGGCACGTTGACGACCGTGGACACGCGCACGCTGCAGACCGAAGCCGCACCACCGCTGGCCGGCACACGCGAGCGCGGCGGCAGCGCCTGGCTCGGTCATGGCCCGGCGCCTTCGGGTGTGTTCGAGCAATACCGTGACATCGACCGGCTGATGCTCGCGCCACTCACCCAGCTCACCGGCGGCCTGGCCCCGGCCACGCTCACGGCCGCGGCAATGGATTGGTGGACCCACTTGCTGGCCTCACCGGCCAAGCAGCTCGAGCTGGCCGACTTGGCCGTGCGTGCGAGCGGCCAGCTCGCCGGCTGGGCCTGGACCGATGGTGACAACAAGGCCTACCCCTTCGAGCCGCTGCCGCAGGACAAGCGCTTTGCCGCGCCGCCATGGCAGCATTGGCCCTTCAATCTTTGCGTGCAGGCGTTTCTGCTGGCGCAGCACGCCTGGCAGCACGCCACCAGCGGTGTGCCCGGTGTCACGCGCCATCACGAGGAGATGGTGGCCTTCGGCGCGCGGCAATGGCTGGACCTGCTGTCGCCCTCGAATTGTTTGTGGACCAACCCGGTGGTGCTCGAACGCACGCTCGGAGAAGGCGGCGCCAACCTCGTTCGTGGTGCCTGGCATGCCATCGAGGACCAGCTGCGCGAAACAATCGAGCTGCCGCCGGCGGGCGCCGAGGACTACCAGGTCGGCAAGAACCTGGCTGTCACGCCCGGCCGCGTGATCCTGCGCAACCGCCTGGCCGAACTGATCCAGTACGAGCCCGGCACCGCGAAGACGCGGCCCGAGCCGCTGCTGCTGGTGCCGGCCTGGATCATGAAGTACTACGTGCTCGACCTGAGCCCGCACAACTCGCTCGTCAAGGCCCTGGTCGACCAGGGCTTCACCGTGTTCTGCCTGTCCTGGAAGAACCCCGGCCCCGAAGACCGCGACACCTCGTTTGCCGACTACTTCAGTCTCGGCATCGAAGCCGCGCTGGACGCCGTCGACAAGATCCTGCCGCGCCAGGGCGTGCATGCGCTGGGCTATTGCCTGGGCGGCACGCTGCTGGCCATCGCCGCGGCATCGATGGCGCGCAGCCGGCCGCTGGCCTTGAAGACGATCACGCTGTTGGCTGCGCAGACTGATTTCACCGACCCCGGCGAGCTCGGCCTGTTCGTCGACGAAGGCCAGGTCGAATTCCTCGACCGGCTGATGTGGCGCCAGGGCGTGCTGAAGTCGCAGCAGATGAGGGGCACCTTGCAGATGATGCGTTCGCAGGATCTGATCTGGTCCTACCGCGTCATCAACCACCTCATGGGCGAGCGCCGGCCGCTGAGCGACCTGATGGCCTGGAACGCCGACGGCACACGCCTGCCCTACCGCATGCATTCGCAATACCTGCGTTCGCTGTTCTTGGAAAACGCGCTCGCGCGAGGCCAGTTCCGGCTCGAGGGGCGGGCGCTCAACCTGGCCGACATCAAGGTACCGATCTTCAACGTCGGCGCGGTGCAGGACCATGTCGCGCCTTGGCGCTCGGTGTTCAAGCTCCATGCGCTGACCGATGCACCGCAAACCTTCGCGCTCACCGCCGGGGGCCACAACGTGGGCATCGTCAACCCGCCCGCCAAGCCGGGCCAGGCCGGCGCGCGCACCACCAGCCACCGAATCGCCCGATGGAACGCCGGCGACCGGCTGCTCACGCCCGACGATTGGCTCGCCGCCATGCCGCAGCAAGACGGCTCCTGGTGGACACCCTGGTTCGAGTGGCTGCACCGGCATTCGTCGCCCTGGCGCCGCCCGCCAGCAATGGGTGCGCCACGCGCCGGCTTGCAGCCCGTGCAGGCAGCGCCGGGCAGTTATGTGCTTGAACGATGAAGGAGACGTGATGGACCTGGCCACCCAGACCCACCTGAAGCCCTTGCGCGATTGGTTGCAGTTCCGTCTGCACGAGCTCGAGGCCGAGGTCCATGCCGCCGAGATGGAGCGCCGCGAGGCGCCACCCACCGGCGACGGCGAAGTGGTCGACCAGAAGGACGGCGCCAATCAGCAGCAGCAAGCGAGCCTGGCGCAAGCGCAGGAACAGCGCGACCTGGACGAGCTGGCGCAGGTGCGGGCCGCACTGCAGCGGCTGGACCTGGGCGTGTACGGCGACTGCGCCGATTGCGGCGATCCGATCCCGATGGCGCGCCTGACAGCGCAGCCCGCAGCGCTGCGCTGTGCGGCTTGTCAGACCGCTTACGAACACAAACGCTGAGGCGCCGCGGGCGGGCCAGCATCTGGGCTCCGCTTGAGCCCACTCAACGCCGGCTCGGGCGTGGCTCGCAGCATGGGCTTCCCACCCGCCAACTCAGGATCAGAACATGGCCCGCAATGGAAAAACACCGCCTTCGGCTGAACACTCCTCGCCCCCCGCGCCGCGCACCATCCGGCGTGGCCCGGAGTCAGCCGCTGTGCCGCTGGAAGCCGCGCGCAGTTGGATGAACCAGTCACTGCAAGCCGCGCGCAGCGGCGCCGAATGGTTCGATCAGCTGCACCGCATCGGCATGGAAACCAGCACCGCGTGGATCCAGACGCTGGCCACGGCGATGCGCGACATCGAGCGCGCCGACAGCATGGAATCGCTGCTGTCGGTGCCGGCGCAGCTGGTCAACCGGCAGCTGGAACTCTCGACATGGCGCTTCGGCGAAAGCGTCAAGCAGCTGCTCGAGGCCGAGATGCAATGGGCCGACCAGGCGCGCAAGCAGGCCGCCGAGGTGGCCAGCCAGATGATGCCGTCCACCGACTCGGCAGGGGCCATGCCCAACGGCGCCGACAACCCGGTGCTCGAAGAATGGAGTCGCGCGCAGGAGCAATGGCTGCAAATGACGCAGCGCTGGATCGATTCGGCGGCGGCGCAAGCCCGGCATTGACGCGTGGATTGAGGCGTTGGTGAAGACAGCCCAGACCGACTACCGCGACGTGCTCTCGGCCACCAGGCTGGCGTACTAGCGCTTCTTGCAAACGCCGCCCACCGGCACCGAACCGTCTTTGCACTCGGTGATGATGGCATCGGTCTTGTTCGCATCGGCGCTGCTCGGCGCGCTTTGCGAGTACACGATCTTCTTGCTGCCACGATCGCACGTGCCAACCACCCTGCCCGGCGCCGCGGCGCCCGCGTCCACAGCCACGAGTGAAAACCGTGCGACGCCGGCGGACCGGATCTTGGCCTCGATCTGCGCTTGCAGCGCCGCGCAGGTGCTGGCGTGGCTGGACGCGCCGAAGGCCCACAGCGGTAAAAAGAACAGGGCAAGTGCTTTCATGTGACCCAAGGCAGTTTGTCAACGCAAGAGACGGGAGTGGCAAGAGTGTGATCGGCAAGTCCAAGACGCGGTGTCATTTCAAGTCTTCTCATTAGGGCGATTTCCAGGTCCACAGTCCAGCGCAGGTTCCCCCTATGGTCATCCATCCGCCCCCGCCCTTCGACCCCTGGCTGGCCGCCCAGGCCTGGCAGCAAACCTGGCTGGCCAGCGTCGAGCCGCAGATCAGCGGCCGCTGGTGGCAGCAGCAGCGGCTGACACGCTTGATCCACAGCACGATGCAAGGCTCGCCGCTGTACGCGCGCCGCTCGTGCGGGGCCAAGGTATTGCAAGACTTCGAACCCGTCGGCAAGGCCGAGCTGATGGCGCACTTCGACGATTGGGCCACCGAGCGCGACATCACGCGCACCGGTGTCGAGGCCTTCTTGCGCCAGGACAACAGCATCGCCGATGCCTGGCTCGGCCGCTACCTCGTGTGGACCAGCTCGGGCTCGACCGGTGAACCCGGCGTGTTCGTGCAGGACGCCGCGAGCCTCGCCGCCTACGACGCCATCGACACGTTGAGGCTGCGCCCGACGAGCCCGATCCGGGGCGACCTGAGCCTGTGGGGCATGACGCGGCGCTTCGCCTACGTCGGCGCGCTCGGCGGGCCTTACGCGGGGCATGTCAACGTGATGCGTTTGAAGCGCATCGCGCCGCCCTGGGCCTCGCCCCTGGAGTTGCTCTCCGTGCTCGACCCCATCGACCGCATCGCGCAGCGCCTGCAGGACATCCAACCCGAGGTGCTGATCACGTACCCCAGCTGCGCCGCGGCGCTGGCGCAATGCCAGCGCGAAGGCCGCCTGTCGCTGCGGCTGGCCGAGATCTGGCTTGGCGGCGAGCAGCTCAGCGCCGCACAGCGCGAGGGCTTGCGCGAGGCCTTCGGGGCCTGCGTTCGCAACAGCTACGGCGCATCGGAGTTCTATTCGATCGCTTTCGAATGCGCGTTGGGCCGCCTGCACCTCAACCACGACTGGGTGCTGCTCGAACCGGTGGACGAGCGCCTGCGCCCGGTGGCGCCGGGCGAGTTCTCGCACACGACGCTGCTCACCAACCTGGCCAACCAGGTGCAACCGCTGGTGCGCTACCAACTCAGCGACTGCGTGCGCTTCACGGACGAGCGCTGCGCCTGCGGCTGCGCCTTGCCGGTGATCGAGGTGCAAGGGCGCGCCGACGACACGCTCGAACTGCCCGGCGCTCGAGGCGGCCGCGTAGCGCTGCTGCCGCTGGCGCTGGAGTCGGTGATCGAAGAAGGCACGGGCATCACACGCTTTCAGCTGCTGCGGCGTACCGATGGGGTGCTGGAGTTGCGCCTGGCGCCCGGCCTCGGTGCGCCGCGCAGCGCGTTCGAGCGCTGCGCCAGGGTCTTGCAGGCCTGGTTCGTGCATCAAGGCGTCAAGCCGCCGCGCCTGGTGCAGTGTCGCGAGCCGCCCTTGCAGCACCCCGGCAGCGGCAAGCTGCGGCGTGTGGTGGACCTCCAGGTGCGGCGCTGAAGCCAAGGCGGCTCGGGCTCGCCCGTGCTGCTTCAGGTGGCCTCGATGCCCATGTCGGCAAAGACCTTCTCGAGCTGCGGCTTCGTCGACACCAGCTGCACGTCTCGCTCGCGAAGAACTGCTCAATCACTAAATATTGCGTCAGCGCAAATACCGGCGAACGCCGCCCTTGTCGTTGCCGATCGCAAGCGCTGTAATTATTTGGTCCGGGCGTGATCAATTCGCGCAACCGGCAGAATTGGTATTTCCTTCGACAGTCCTGGAGGTTGCGATGCTGACGCGATGGTTCCGTTCCTGGCTGCGGTTCTGCTCCAGTCTCGTGCTTCTGGCCTTCACGCAAGGAGCGCAAGCGACCACCATCTTGCCGGTGTTCGTCGAACCCGGCGGCGGCCGGGACGTCGAGTTTCACGTGTTCGGTGACGTGGGGATCGGGTACTTCGATGTCGACATCACGCGCGCGGTTTTCACGCCGACGACTGCCGAAGTCGACGGTCATTGCACTCAATTTGTGAGCATTCACTGCCAGTTCTTCGTCGGCAAGTACTCGTTGGTCTTGGCCCACACCGACGGCACGACCAGCGACTTCATCACGGTCGATTGGGGAGCCAATCCGATCCTCAATCCTGATGGCAGTTTCACCGTCGACTTCAAGCTCAACTACTATTCACGCCCCTTCGACGACGGATTCGATCTCGACTTGTTCGATGACTTCCCGGTGTGGCAATCGCTCGTCCGAGTTCCCGAGAACTACTGCGAACGCGTCGCTGGCCGGCCCGACATATCGTGCACCTACGAGCAAGAGTTCTTCTATCCGTTCGGGTTGAGCAGTGGATTCGGTATCGTCGATCTCGCACCGATCCCGCAACCGGCCACGCTGGTGCTGGCGGGCACTGCGCTGATGGGACTCGTCTGGCTCAGGCGCAGGCATGGTGCGGGCGGTCGTGCCCGCTGCTTGACCCGATCCGCTCGCTGATCCGCGCACGCATC